>JANYIY010000003.1 GCA_025358615.1 Gammaproteobacteria bacterium
CCTGTGCCCGAATCCGCAGCATCCGGATGAAATATTTGGTCAAAACTATCGCACCGAGATCAGGGAACCCGCGGTGTTCGGTGAGCTGTCGTACGATTTTACGACCGCCCTCAAGGGCACGGTCGGTGCGCGCTGGAGCCAAGTGAAGACCACCGCCGGCGGTTACATCGAGGGCAGCGTGACCGAGTCCAATGCGAACTACTATACGGGCATTGGTCAAATCATCGACGCCGATTCCACCACCACCGAGAACAGCGTCACGCCCAAAGCGCAGCTCGACTATCACATCGATCATGATCTCATGGTGTATGCGACGGCGGCCAAAGGCTTCAGGCCGGGCGGACTCGTGCCGTCGGTGCCGGCCGCACTCTGCGAGTCGCAACTTCCCGCGGGCGTGGATGTGAATCGAACCCGTCAATACGCCTCGGATTCGCTGTGGAATTACGAGCTCGGCATGAAATCGTCATGGCTCGACAATCGGCTCACGGTCAACGCTTCAGCCTTTTATATCGACTGGAAGAATATTCAACAGTGGATATTGCTGGGCTGCGGGTTTCAGTACCGCGCCAATGCCGGTGCGGCGGTGAGCAAGGGTGGCGAGCTCGAGGTCAATGCCCGCCCGATCGAGCCGCTGCAGCTATCGCTCGGCCTCGGCTACCAGGACGCTAAGATTACCGCCGTCAGCGCCGGCAGCGACACTCCCGAGACTGTCGGCGAGCCTGTGTTCGAGACACCGGACTGGACGGCCAACGCCTCGGCGAGCTGGACGCAGCTCGTGTGGGCGTCGAACCGCCTGGTCAGTTCGCTAGACTATTCCTATGTCGGCCGCAGCTTCAGTGCGAACAACATCTCCGGGGCCAATGGCTTTGCAACCCGCGAACGGCCATCCTATGCATTGCTCAACGCGCGCATCGCGCTCATGCTCAACAGCTGGGAAGTGGCACTGGTGGGTAAGAATCTGACGAACGAACACGCGAACCTCGCCGACAGCCGCTCTATCGCCGCTGAGACGCCGGGCCGGCCGCGGATCATCGTGAACCAGCCGCAAACGATCGGCGTGGAGTTCCGTGCGCACTTCTGAAGCTGGAAGGCGAGGTTACGTTGGATGAAGACACAGAAGCGCCGGGTGTGGGATATCTCACCGGTCCTGCAGCCGGGGATGCCGGTCTGGCCGGGTGACTCGCCCTACACTCAGGAGCGTACCTTGATCATCGGGCCCGAATGCCCGGTCAATGTCTCGCGACTGTCGCTCTCCACCCACACCGGTGCACATACGGACGCGCCCTTTCACTACGATGCGAACGGCGCATCCATGGCCGACGTCGACCTTGAGATCTATCTGGGGGAGTGTCGGATCATTCATGCCATCGGTGCGAGTCGCGTCGAACTTCGCCACCTCGCAGGCCGGCTTGACGATGTGCCCGAGCGTGTCCTGTTCAGAACATACGAATTCTCGCCCACCTCGTGGGACAGCCGCTTCGCTGCAGTATCTCCCGAAGTCATTGCGGCGCTTGCCGAGGCCGGGGTGCGGTTGGTCGGAATCGACACGCCGTCGCTTGATCCGGAGGCTTCCATTGAGATGCTGGCGCACAAGGCCGTCATGAAGGCGGGTATGGCAATCCTCGAGAGCGTCATGCTGGATGATGTCGCCGAAGGCGATTACGAACTGATTGCACTGCCGTTGAAAATGGCCGGCTCGGACGCCAGCCCAGTGCGGGCGATCTTGCGGGCGATCTGAACGAGGCTCGAGGCTGATGTTTCAATAGCTTGTTAGCCATTAAGCGCGGGGAGTCTAGACGGTATCGGGTGGCAACAACTACGCCGGCACGCATACGCCATTGGAGTGCTGATGCTACCGCGATAGTCCACGCTCTTTATGATTGAGCCCGAACGGTAGTACTGCAGACTAAGCGAAGCTGGCCAATCCTATCTTGACGAATACCGGGTAATGAGAAATACGCCGGGTGATCGATATCGGCGATGAGCCCAGGCTGTTCAGGTTTCCAATCGAGTTTCGCGCGGGTGCGCGCGCTCGAGGTTGGTGCGTCTAAGCCTGCGAACATCGCGAACCAGCCGAAGTGCTCGGCCGCCTCGGCGGGCGACTTCGAGACGACGGGAATGTTCAGGCGGCGGCCGATCTCCTCGGCGATCTGCTTGAACGGCACGCCCTCTTCGGCAACGGCATGGAAGGGGCCCGCCTC
>JANYIY010000051.1 GCA_025358615.1 Gammaproteobacteria bacterium
TTGGATTCGGTGTTCACGGCGATCGGGCTGTCGAAACACATCGAGGTCATGATTGCGGCCATCGTCGCGTCCGTGCTGGTGATGATGGTGGTCTCCTCGGCGGTGAGCGGCTTCATCGAGCGCTACCCGACGATCAAGGTACTGGCGCTGGCGTCCCTGGTGCTGGTGGGCGCTGCCTTGATCGCGGACTCCCTGGACCTGGAGATAGCGAACGGCTATTTGTATTTTGCGATGGCCTTTGCCGCGGCCGTGGAGTGGATCAACATAAGATTGCGGCGGCGCCTGCAGGTTTGAACGGCGCGTGCGGGCGGCGGCATGCTACAGTCCGCGACTGTCCAATTGGCTACATCCGGTGGATAAATGAACATAAAAGGGATGCTCGCTACCAAGCCGATCGCCGAATACCAGAAGGAGGCGTCGGATAAAAGCCTGAAGCGTGCGCTAGGCACCCCAGCTCTCATCGCATTCGGCATAGGCGGCATCATCGGCACGGGCATCTTCGTGCTCACCGGTCTCGCGGCCGCACAGCACGCGGGCCCGGCCATCGTGATCTCCTTCGTCATCGCGGGCATCGGCTGCATGTTTGCAGGACTTTGCTATTCGGAATTCGCCGCCATGGTGCCGGTGGCCGGCAGCGCCTACGCCTACAGCTACGCCACCTTGGGCGAGTTCGTCGCCTGGTTCGTGGGCTGGAATCTGATACTCGAATACATGATGGCCGCATCCACGGTGGCGGTGGGTTGGAGCCGCTACTTCATCAAGCTGCTGGATTACTACGGCATCAATTTCATCCCTCCTTGGCTGAGCTCGGCGCCGCTCGCTGCCGACGGTGCGGGCTATTCGGTGCATGCCACCGGAGCGATCGTCAATTTGCCGGCCATTGCCATCGTCATCGCCGTGACGGCCCTGTGCTACAAGGGGATCAAGGAATCGGCGGTGGTCAATACCTTCATCGTGATGATCAAAGTCACCATTGTATTGGCGGTGATCGTGTTCGGCGCCAAGTTCGTCAATCCTTCGAACTGGGTGCCGTACATACCGGAGAACACCGGTAAATTCGGCGAGTTCGGCTGGACCGGAATCATTCAGGCATCGGGCATCATTTTCTTTGCCTATATCGGCTTCGACGGGGTTTCGACGGTGGCGCAGGAGGCGAAGAATCCGCAGCGCGGCATTCCGATCGGCATGCTGGGCAGTCTCGCCATTTGCACCGTGCTGTACATTTTGATGTCGAGCGTGATGACCGGCCTGGTCCCCTTCAAGCTGCTCAATGACGCGGCGCCGGTGGCAGTGGCATTGGAGTCACATCCGCAGCTGAACTGGCTCACGAGCTGGGTGATCTGGGGCGCGCTGTTCGGCCTCACCTCCGTGATCATCACCATGATCATCCCGCAGGCGCGCATCTGGCTCACCATGTCGCACGACGGCCTGCTGCCGAAACTCTTCGGCGCGGTACATCCAAAATTTCGCACGCCGCATATTGCGACGCTCATCACCGGCGTGCTGGCGATGACCTTTGCGGGCCTGCTGCCCATCGGCATCCTGGGCGAATTGGTGTCCATCGGCACGCTGGTGGCCTTTATCGTGGTCTGCCTGGGGGTTCTGGTGCTGCGCCACACGCGACCCGATTTGCCGCGTCCCTTCCGAGTCAAGTGGGTGTGGTTCACCTCACTCATGGGGGTCGCGTTCTGTTCGGTCATGGCCGGTTTTCTGCCGGGCGCGACTTGGATACGCCTGCTGCTGTGGAGCGCCATCGGCATTGCGGTGTATTTAGCCTATGGCTATAAGAACAGCCGGCTGCGCAGGACGGCAGGAGCGGCGAACTAGCGCAACGAAAGCGGGCCGGCCGCGCCGCGTTAGACGCGCAGCACCGCCGGCGTGAGGGGTCCTAGGGCCGCGAGCAACTCCTCGTATACCTTGGGATTGCCTGCGATCACATTGGGCCCCAGCGCGTACTCGGTCCCGCTGGGCGTGCCGATTCGGCCGCCTGCCTCTTGAATCAGCAAAGTCCCGGCCGCGGTATCCCAGGGCGACAAGCCGAATTCCCAGAAGCCATCGATGCGCCCGGCCGCCACATAGGCGAGGTCGAGCGCCGCCGCGCCGGGCCGCCGCACACCGGCGGCGGTGGACATGATGACTTTGAGCATGGCGAGATACTCATCGACGTGCGCGCCGGCACGAAATGGAAAGCCGGTGCCGATCAGGGACCCTTCCAAGGTGCGCTGCGTGCTGACGCGGATTTTCTTGCCCTCGAGCTGCGCGCCGTCGCCACGCGAAGCGGTGAAGAATTCCTGGCGCATGGGATCGTAGACCACGGCGTGCTGCAGGCGGCCCTTTTGCTGGAGTGCGATCGACACCGCGAAGGTCGGGAAGCCGTGCAGGAAATTAGTCGTGCCATCGAGCGGATCGATGATCCAGACGAAGTCACTGTCGCCGCTGCGGCCGCTTTCCTCGGCGAGAAAGGCATGCTGCGGGTGGCTGCGGCGGATGGTGGCGATGATGTCGGCTTCGGCCTTGCGGTCGATGTCGGTGACGAAATCGTTGCGCCCCTTGCTGTCGATTTTCAGGGAATCGAGGCGCGAAAGGCTGCGCACGATCAGATCGCCGGCGCGCCGGGCGGCACGCATGCCGATATTGAGGAGGGGCTGCATGGGGGCGGTAGAATAACATCATGACGGCCCTCGTTCGCATCGTCCTCATCGATCCCAGCCATCCCGGCAATATCGGCTCGGTGGCGCGCGCCATGAAAAACATGGCGCTCTCCGATCTGGTGCTGGTGCGGCCGCGCGCTTTTCCCCATGCGGAAGCCGTTGCGCTGGCAGCGGGAGCGGATGACATCTTGAGCGGCGCGCGCATCGTGGCGACGGTCGCCGAGGCCATCAGCGACTGCGGCTTCGTGGCGGGCACCACTTCGCGCCCGCGCAACTACTACTGGGAGTTCACGACGCCGCGCGATGTGGCGAGCCGGATTATCGCGCTGCCTGCGGAAAATCGCGCCGCCTTGCTGTTCGGCTCCGAGCGCTACGGTCTCGGCACGGAGGATTTGAACCATTGCAATGTACTGGTGCGGATTCCCGCCAATCCCGAGTATTGCTCGTTGAACTTGGCAATGTCGGTGCAACTGCTGAGCTACGAGCTATTCATGTCGCGTGAGCAGCCGCAGTCACGCGTCCAGTTGGAGCTGCCCCTGGCGCCGTCGGGCGATGTCGAACATTTCTATGCGCACCTGCTGCAGGTCATGAACGAAGTCGACTTCGACGATCGTACCGGCCATCTCATGGAGCGCCTGCGCCGGCTGTTCAATCGGGCCCAGCTGGATCGCAACGAGCTCAACATCCTGCGCGGGCTATTGAGCGCGGTGCAGGGGCGGCGCGGCCAGTCGGCGCAGCGGCGAGCGCCGGCCGAGCCGCCGAGTGAATAGCCTCAAGGTGGCGAGCAGGCCGGTGTACCTGGACCATGCGGCGACCACGCCGGTCGATCCGCGGGTGGCCGCCGCCATGGCGCAATGCCTGACGGCGGAAGGTGAATTCGGCAATCCCGGATCAACCAGCCATGATTACGGCGACGCCGCAGCGACTTTGGTAGAAAAAGCGCGCGCCCAAGTTGCCGCGAGCGTGGGCGCCCACTCGGACGAAGTCATTTGGACGTCGGGTGCCACGGAAGCGAACAACTTGGCCATATTCGGCGCTGCCGAGCACTACGCTAAGTCTGGGCGACACATCGTCACCTCGCGCACCGAACACAAGGCGGTGCTGGATCCCTGCCGGGAATTACAGCGGCGCGGCTGGCGAGTGACGTATTTGGCGCCGGACGGCGACGGGCTGATCGATCCCGCGCAAGTTGCCGCGGCACTGCAGCCGGACACCGTGCTGGTGTCCATCATGCACGTCAACAACGAGATTGGAGTCGTTCAGGATGTCGCAGCCATCGCGGCGATCTGCGCACGGCACGGCGGGGCATGGCTGCACGTGGACGCGGCGCAAAGCGCGGGCAAGTGCGCGGTGGATTTCGCCGGTTTCGGGGTCAATCTGATGTCGCTGTCGGCGCACAAGGCCTACGGCCCCAAGGGAGTAGGGGCCCTGCTGGTGTCGCGGCGCGATCGCGGTCAGCACGGCGACGCCGCTGGCGGCGCGCGCAGCTTCGCCCATACCCATATACACCTACAGGCTCTGCATTTCGGCGGGGGCCAGGAGCGCGGCCTGCGGGCCGGCACCGTGCCGACCCATCAGGTGGTGGGTATGGGGCTGGCATTCGAACTGGCAGACGCTGGGCGGAAGGCGGAGGTCGCGCGCTTGGGGGGCTTGAGGGAACGCCTTTGGCAGGGACTGCAATTGCTCGGCGGCACCTTTCGCAACGGCGCCGCGGCGCACTCGGTGCCGCAGCTGCTCAATGTATCGTTCGAGGGTGTCGAGGGAGAAAGCCTGCTCGCCGCCGTGCGCGGACGGCTCGCGGTCTCCACCGGCTCGGCCTGTACCTCGGCCCTGCAGGAGCCTTCCTACGTGTTGCGCGCCTTGGGACGCGGCGAGGTGTTGAGCGAGAGCAGTCTGCGCTTCGGTTTAGGGCGCACTACCTGCGAGCAGGATATCGACACGGCCCTGGCCGTGGTGACAGAAGCGGTATCGCGCCTGCGCCGGATCAGCGGCGCGTGAGGTACAGCGCGCTCACGCTGCGCTACTTCGAGACCGTGCCGGGTGCGGGCGCGCTCGACGGCGTGGGCATATTGCGCGGTGCGGCAGGCAGCCGCGCGCAGGGGACCTGGGTGCAATTCGACCTGCAAGTCAGCTCCGGCACCATTCAGGCGGCGCGGTTTCTGGCCTTCGCTTGCCCACATACCATTGCCGTGGCGGCGTGGATCACCGAGCAGGCGGCCGGCCGCCACCTCCAAATGCCCCTGCCTGAGACGGTGGAGGAATTGAGCCAGCGCTTTGCGGTGCCGATCGAGAAGCGCGGACGACTATTGATCATCGAGGACGCTTGGCGGGCGGCTGCGCAAAGCGGCGAGCACCATTGAGACCCGGGATTCGAGGCCCCATATATAAAAATGCCCAGTATCCCGGACATCAGGTTATGCAAAAAAACGCGCCCTGGTTCCGTGCGCGGGGGTGTAGGGCGTGTTATGTATAGCGCATCGGTTCGAAGGCAGGGCCGTGGCTTAGAGGGCAGCGCAGTATGGCGATATTGTTGACGGAATCCGCGGCGGATCGGGTTCGAACGCATTTGGCGCAACGCGGAGCGGGCCTGGGCCTGCGCGTCGGCATCAAAAAGACCGGTTGCTCGGGATTCGCGTATGTTGTGAATTATGCTGATGAAATTCTTCCGGAAGACGCGGTTTTCGAGGCGCGGGGTGTGAAGGTGGTGGTCGATCTCTTGAGCTTGCCGCTGATCGACGGGACTGTCGTCGATTTCGTGAAACAGGGACTCAATGAGGCCTTCAAGTTTCAAAACCCCAAAGCCAAGGGCGAATGCGGCTGCGGCGAGAGCTTCAACGTCTAGCCGGGGCTTAGCGAGCAGCTCTGGGACGGGGTCGCCACGACCCCGTTGAAAGGTGGCGTGCAGCGCCTAACAAGACGGTTTTTCCAAGTAATACAGGGACTTCGGTTGCCATCTTGATTGCTTGAGCGGGCCCGCTCCAGTACACTTCGCGGTCCTTAAATTCACCCGAGGTCATCATGCCAATGGAGCGCACCCTTTCTATAGTCAAGCCGGACGGCGTGGGCCGTAATCTCATCGGCGAGGTCTATCGGCGTTTCGAGCAGGCGGGCTTGCGAGTGGTGGCGGCGCGCATGGTGCAGCTCTCGCAGGCGGAGGCGGAGGGTTTTTACGCGGTACATCGCGAACGGCCGTTCTTCAAAGACCTGGTGCGATTCATGACATCGGGTCCAGTGATGGTGCAGGTGCTCGAGGGCGAGGGCGCGATCGCGAAGAATCGTGAAGTCATGGGCGCGACCGATCCGAAGAAGGCCGCCACGGGCACTATTCGCGCAGACCTTGCCAGCAGCATCGACGAGAACATCGTTCATGGCTCCGATGCGCAGGATACGGCGTCGCGGGAAATCGGCTATTTCTTTCGCGAAATTGAGCTCTGTCCGCGTACGCGCTAGCGTAGGGTGCGGCACAAAGGAGAATTTCTTGGTGGCGGGGGAACGCGTAAATTTACTTGGGCTTCCGCGCGCGGAACTCGAGGCGTTCGTGGCCGCGCGTTTGGGCGCCAAGCCGTTTCGCGCCCGCCAGCTGATGAAGTGGATTTACCGGCGCGGGGCGGCGGATTTCGCGGCGATGACCGATCTGGCACAGGATTTTCGTGCGCAGTTGGACGGGGTTGCAAAAATCACGGTTCCCGAGATCGTGACTGAGCAGGTGTCGAACGACGGCACGCGCAAGTGGCTGCTGCGCATGGACGAGGTGCAAGGGATCGAGACGGTGTACATACCCGAACCGGACCGCGGCACGCTGTGCATCTCGAGTCAGGTGGGATGCGCGATGGACTGTTCGTTCTGCTCAACCGCGCAACAGGGCTTCAACCGCAATTTGGGCGTCGCCGAAATCGTCGGGCAGGTGTGGCTGGCGCACCGTGAATTGGCGGAGTCGCGCCCAGGACACGGCGACGGCCGCGGCGGCGATGCGCGCGCAAATATCACCAACATCGTATTCATGGGCATGGGCGAGCCGCTCGCCAACTACCGCAACGTGGTGCCGGCCATGCGCATATTCCTCGACGACTTGGGTTATGACCTGTCGCGGCGGCGGGTGACGTTGAGCACCTCGGGACTGGTTCCGCAGATCTACAAATTGGCGCAAGAATGCAACGTCGCTCTGGCGGTGTCGCTGCACGCTCCGAACGACGAGTTGCGCAACGAACTCGTGCCCATCAACCGCAAACATCCCATCGATGAATTGCTCGCCGCCTGCTGGCATTACATCGATGTGCAAAACGGCCGCAGCGTCACCTTCGAATACGTCATGCTCGACGGCATCAACGACAAACCCGAACACGCACGCCAGCTGGCGCGCCTGCTGAAGGGCCGGCCGGCGAAGCTCAATTTGATTCCCTTCAATGCGTTTCCCGGCACGCGCTATCGGCGCTCGCCGGCGGCGGCCATCGTAAGATTTCGCGACATTCTCAACGAACACGGCGTCATTGCCACGATTCGCCGGACGCGCGGCGACGATATCGATGCGGCATGCGGCCAATTGGCCGGCCGTGTCACCGATCGCACGCTGGTGCGGCTCGGTACGAAACTGACTCCCATGACACGCACGGCGGCGGAGATTCAATGAAGTCCGGTACGGTGAAGATGCTTGCGCTGGGTCTGGTCTGCTGCCTGGCGGCTTGCGGCAGCGATAAGGGCTTCAAGAAAGCGCCGCCCGCGGTCGCAGCCTCCACCAATATGCAACTCGCGATCGAGTACTTGAGGCTCGGCAAAATGACCGAGTCGCGCGACACCATCGAGCGTGCGCTCGAGCAGAATCCCGCAAGCCCGGATGTACAGATGACGGCCGGCCTCATCTACGAACGGCTAAACGACATGCCCAAAGCCGATCGCGCCTATTCGACCGGGTACAAATTGGGCAAGGGCGACCCGAATATTCAGAACACCTATGCCGGATATCTGTGCCGCACCGGCAAGGCCATCGAGGGCGAAAAGCTCTTCGTCCAAGTCGCCGGCAGTCCACTGTATCGAACCCCGGAAGTGGCGCTGATCAACGCCGGTGTTTGCTCGCGAAGCACGGGCGACGTGGTCGACGCCGAACGCTATTTCAACAAGGCGCTCGCCATCCATCCGAATCTGTCCGAGGCGCTGCTGCAACTTGGAAATATTGCATTCGATCGCGGCGATGCCGAGCAGGCGCGTGAGATCGTGAAGCGCTATCTGGCGGTGAACCCGCCGACCGCCGAAGTCCTGTGGCTGGGTTTTCGAGCGGAGCGCAAGCTCGGCGATGCCGTTGCCGCTGCCGGCTATGCACGGCGTGTGCAGGCTGAATACCCTGATTCGCAGCAGGCACAAATGATGCGCTCCGGCGTCGACCGATGACCGAGGTCATCGTCACCACCGGACCGCGGCTCAAGGCCGAACGCGAGCGTCGAGGGTTGAGTGCGCAGAAGGCCGCCGATGAGCTGCATCTCGACGGCTGGGTCATCGATGCGCTCGAGGCGGAAGACTACGAGCGGGTCGGCCCGTCGGTTTACGCCAAGGGTCATTTGAAGCGCTACGCTGCGTTGCTGGGGTTGCCCGCGGCCGAAATCATGGCCGGCTATGAGTCCCGTTCTCAGACACCGAAGACGCCGGCGCCGGCGCCTGCCAACGTGAGGCTGCGCACCGACGCGCCGGCGGTCAGCAACTTGCCCTGGCCGCAAATCATCGGTTCGTTCGGGGTTCTGTTGTTGGTGGTGGGCGTGCTGTGGTGGAAGCCGTGGCATCAGCGCGGGCCGACACCCGTCACCAGCGCACCCACCGGGGCCACCTCTAGCACGGCCTCCACCGATGGCGACACGTTGGCCGCGTCAGCCGCGGCCAACGCCGCGTCTGCGGCGGCGCTGGCTGCTTCGGCGGCGTTGCCATCGTCTACTTCGCCGTCGGCGGCGGGTCAGGTGTCGATGCCCGCCGCTGCGCCGCCGAGCGCGCAGGCCGCGTCGGCCGAAGGCGATGCCACGGTGGGAACCGGACGAGCGCGCCTGCGATTGAGTTTTTCCGCCGACTCGTGGGTCGACATCCACGATGCGGCGGGCCGGCAGTCTTTTGCCGGCAAGGGCCGCGCAAACACCGTAAAGACGGTGGCGGGCAGCGCGCCTATGCGGGTGTACTTGGGCTTTGCCAGCGGCGTGCAGCTCGAGATCAACAACCGCGCGGTGGCAATCGGACCGCAATTCGTGGCCGGAGATGTGGCCCGATTCGAGGCCGGCGCCGATGGTGTTCTGCGCCGCGATTCCCACAGCGCTGCGGGCGCCGGCGCGGCAGCGGCCGGCGCGGCACCGGCCGGCGTGCAATCGCGCAACGCGCGCCCGACCGGCTGATCGGAGAGGGCAGTTGAGCAAGATTATCGAGCCCTTGCGCGGCGTGCATGATGTGTTGCCCGCGCAAATCACGGCCTGGCAGCACCTGGAGCGCATCACGCGCGAGGTGTTTGCCGGCTATGGTTATGAGGAATTCCGAGTTCCGGTGATCGAGCAGACGCAGCTGTTCAAGCGCTCGATCGGCGACTTCACGGATATCGTCGAGAAGGAGATGTTTAGTTTCGTCGATCAGGGCGATGACCACATTACATTGCGCCCGGAAGCGACCGCCGGCATCGTGCGGGCTGTGATCTCCAACGGCATGCTGCGCGAGGGCCGCTTGCGTGTCTGGTGCATGGGGCCGATGTTTCGGCGCGAACGGCCGCAGGCGGGCCGCTACCGCCAATTTCACCAAATCGATGCGGAGGCTTTCGGTTTCGAAGGGCCGGATGTGGACGCCGAAATAATCCTGCTGTCGGCGCGCCTGTTGCGGCGTCTCGGCTTAAACAAACTGAAGCTTTTGGTCAACTCGCTGGGCACGCCCGCTTCGCGCGCGGCGTATCGCGAGCAGCTTACCGCCTATTTCAACGCCCACGAGGCGGCTCTCGATGCGGACAGCAAGCGGCGGCTCGCGGGCAATCCGCTGCGTATTCTCGACAGCAAGAATCCGGACATGCAGCGCCTCATCGCCGGTGCACCGCTGCTGCTCGACTGCCTGGACGCCGAGTCGCGCACACATTTCGAGTCACTGTGCGCCCACCTGCGCAGCGCCGGCATCGAGTATCATGTCGAGCCGCACCTGGTGCGTGGACTCGATTACTACACCCGCACGATTTTCGAGTGGACCACCGATGCCTTGGGTTCGCAGAGCACGGTGTGCGCCGGGGGGCGATACGACGGCTTGGTAGCCCAATTGGGCGGCGCCAGCACCCCTGGGATTGGTTGGGCCATGGGTCAGGAGCGCATCGTCATGCTCCTCGAAAAGCAGGGATTGGGGCCGCAGCGCGCCCATCCACAGGTTTATTTGGTGCTGGCGGGGGAACGCACGGAGATTGCAGCTTTCCAACTGGCGGAGCAATTGCGCGACGCCTGGCCGCAACTTCAGTTGCAGATCAATCTCGGCGGCGGCAGTTTCAAGACGCAATTCAAGCGCGCGGACAAGAGCGGTGCGCAGTTTGCGATTCTGTTGGGGGATGACGAGGTGGCGCGCGGAGTCGTCGCCGTGAAAGCTTTGCGCCAGGAAATGGCGCAGGAAGAGTGTCCCATCGCCCAAATCAGTGAACGCTTAGGGGTGTTGTTGGGTCTTAAGGGCGGGTAGCGGAGAAGCCATGGCAGAAGATTATTTGACGGATGACGAACAACTAGAAGTTGTCAAACATGCGATTGTCGAGTATGCGCCGTGGATCATCGGCGGCGTATTCGTCGGCGCTGCGCTGTTCTTCGGCTATCGATACTATCAGAGCTATACCGACGGGCAGGCGCTCAAGGCCGCGACGCAATTCAGCGCCATGACCGCGGCGTTGCAGGTCAATGATCATGCGAGGTCGCGGCAAATTGCCGAAGCGCTCATCAAGGGTTATGCGGGTTCGCCCTACGCCGATCAGGCGCAGCTGACATTAGCGCGGCTCGAGCTCGACGACGGGCACGCCGACAAGGCCATTGCGCCATTGACGCAGGTCATGAACGGCTCGAAGGACACGGAATTGCGGCAAATCGCGCGCTTGCGCTTGGCGCGGATCCTGACCGATCAGGGCAAGCCGGACGAGGCGATCAGGACGCTGGCCGACCCTATCCCGCCCTCATTCGCGGCGCGCTATCACGAAGTACGCGGCGACGCCTATTTCGTTAAAAACGAAGTGGCGCATGCGGTGACTGAGTACCAGGCGGCGCTGGCCGCCGCCGATAGCGGCGGTATCGATGCCTCATTGCTGGAATTGAAGATCGAGGATCTGGGCGCCGTGCCGGCGCCGGCGGCGAAAGCACCTTCCATAGACACTCCCAACAAGGTTAAACCCTGATGCGATTATTGCTTGCCTTGGGCCTGGCGGCGCTGCTGACCGCTGCCGGCTGCAGCAAAGACAAAGACGTCGAGCCGCCGGCGACCCTGGTGAAATTCCCCGCAACCTTGCCCGTCAAAAAGCTATGGAGCGAGGGCGTCGGCGGTGGCAAGAAGCAAATCGTGCTGCGTTTGGGGCTCGGGCCGGCGACCGATAACGGCTTGGTATTCGCCGCCTCGCACAAGGGCGAAGTACTCGCTGCGTCGCTGGAAACGGGCCGCCACGTCTGGGTGAAGAAATTAAAAATGCCGATATCGGCCGGACCGGGCGCGGGCCGAGGACTGGTCGTGCTGGGCACCAGCAAGGGCGTGGTCCTAGCCTTGGATGGGGCCACCGGCCGCGAGCTGTGGCGCACGCGCGTGAATTCCGAATTGCTGTCGGCTCCGGCGATCAACGAGAAACTGGTCGTCATGCGCTCGGTCGACGGCCGGCTGCATGGCTTCGATGTGCACAATGGCAAGGAACTATGGTCGGTCGAACAGCAGGTACCGCGTCTTAGTCTGCGCGGCACGGCCACACCCATCATTGCCAAGGAAGTGGCGATCAGCGGTTTTGACAACGGCAAAGTAATGGCGGTATCGCTCAGTTCCGGCGACACGGTTTGGGACACAGCCTTAGCCTCGCCCCACGGCCGCACGGAACTCGATCGGCTGGTGGACATCGATTCGGCGGTTCGTGCCGTGGGCGACAATGTATTCGCCGCCGGATTCCAAGGGCGGACGGCGATGCTGGCCCTCGATTCGGGCCAGATTTGGTGGGCGCATGACATGTCGAGCTATCGCGGCCTGGTGGCCGACGACGAGAATTTATATGTGACGCAGTCGGACGGCATCGTGGTCGCGCTGCGCCAGCGAGACGGCTCAGAGTTGTGGCGCAATCAGAAGATGAAGCTGCGCCGCTTGAGCACACCGGTGTTGACCAGCACAGCGGTGGCTGTCGCCGATTTCCAGGGGTACCTGCACTGGCTGGACAAGACCACCGGCGAGCTCGTTGCCAGAGAGCGAATCGCCAAGGAGCGGGTCACCAATGCGCCGATAGCAGTCGGCGACACGGTCATCGTGCTGACTGACGGCGGGAAGTTGGCCGCGTATCGCGCGACGCCGCCGGCCGGTGCCGCAAAGGCCACACAACCCGCGGCAACCGTCGCGCCTAGTGCACCGGCAGCCGTACCGGGGTCCTTACCGGGGTCCGAATCGCCGGCCGCTGAACCGGCCGCCGCCGAACCGTCAACGCCTGCGGCCGTACCGGGGTCCTTACCGGGACCCGAGCCTGCAACGCCTCCCGCCGCACCGGGGTCCTTACCGGGGTCCGATCCGGCAACGCCTCCGCCGAAGCCCTAAATGCTGCCGGTAGTCGCGTTGATCGGTCGACCCAATGTGGGCAAATCGACCTTGTTCAATGCCATGACCGGCACCCGCGATGCGTTGGTTGCCGATCTGCCTGGCCTGACGCGCGATCGGCAGTACGGCTTTGCGCGGCGCACCGAAGTCCCTTGCATCGTGGTGGACACCGGCGGTCTGGTGGAGAACGCCGACGTCATCGAGAGTTTGATGATTGCGCAGACCGAACGCGCCATCAGCGAAGCGGACCGACTCATCGTGCTGGTGGACGGCCGCGCAGGAGTCACGCCGCAGGACCAATTCGTCGCGCAACTCGCGCGTCGCAGCGGCAAGCCTGTGTTCCTGGCGGTCAACAAGACCGAAGGCTTCGATCACGACATCGCGGTGGCCGACTTTCATCAGCTGGGATTGGGCGAGCCGCATCCGATCGCGGCCGCGCACGATCAAGGCGTGATTTCGCTGCTCGAGGCTGCTTTGGCGGGATTGACGCCGGATCCGCACGACGGCCCGGAAATCAACGGCATCAAAGTGGCCGTCATCGGCCGCCCGAATGTCGGCAAGAGCACTTTGATCAACCGCCTGCTCGGCGAGAATCGCATGGTGGCCTTCGATCAGCCGGGTACTACGCGGGATGCGGTGCTGGTGCCGTTCGAGCGCGACGGCGAACGCTATACGCTGATCGACACCGCGGGTTTGCGGCGCCGCTCTCGGGTCGAGGAAGCAGTCGAGAAGTTCAGCGTCATCAAGACGCTGCAGGCGATCGAAACTGCGCACGTGGTGGTCGTGGTGATGGATGCGCACGACAATGTGGCCGAGCAGGACGCAAGCCTATTGGGCACGGTTATCGAACAGGGCCGGGCGCTCGTGCTTGCCGTCAACAAGTGGGACAACATTCCCACGGAACAGCGCGATCTGATCCGCCAGCAAATCCAGCAGCGGCTGCAATTCGCCGATTTTGCGCCGCTGCATTTCATCTCCGCGCGGCACGGCAGCGGCGTCGGCGAGCTGTTCGCCGAAGTGCGCAAGGTATATGCCGCGGCGACCCGCGACATGAGCACGCCGGAATTGACGCGGGTGCTCGAGGCGGCGATTGAAAGCCACCAGCCGCCGCTGGTCAGCGGCCGGCGCATCAAGCTGCGCTATGCTCACCAAGGAGGGCGGAATCCGCCCGTGGTTGTCATCCATGGCAATCAGACCGATCATGTACCTGATGCGTATCGCCGCTACCTGGTCAACGTCTTTCGCAAGGCATTCGATCTGATGGGGACGCCGGTGCGCGTTGCCTTCCGTGGCGACGAAAATCCGTACGCCGGCAAGCGCAATCCGCTGACGCCCCGCCAGGTGCGCAAACGCAAGCGGCTGATACAGCGCAATAAACGTTAGGCGAGGGGCTGCGCGGAGATTTTTGCTAGACTAACGCCGATTCGGCAGGCGCTAATGGCAGGATGTCCGGTGCTGCAATTCACTAAAACAAAGACCTTCCGTATTGCCGCAGTCGTGGTCCTGCTGCTCGCGCTGTATGCGTTGGCGGGATTCGTGTTCGTGCCGCGCATACTGCGTTCTCAATTGATGGAGAACATCCCCAAGACGCTGGGCGCGACCCCCACGGTGGGGGAGATTCGCTTCAATCCCTTTTCATTCCAGCTCGAAATAAAGCGCGTGTCATTGGCCGCCGCCAATGGCGAGAAGTTGCTGGGATTCGAGCGGCTGTTCGTCGATTTCGAGCTGTCCTCGTTATGGCACCGTGCGTACACGTTCGCCAACATCGATCTCGACTCGCCGTATGTCAATGCCGTTGTGGCAAATGACGGCAACCTCAATCTGCTGCAGCTGCGTCCCAGTACGCCCCCGGCAAAGGCGCAACCCGAAACCATGAAAGAGGCGCTGCCGGCACTTCGTATTGGGTCGTTCAAGGTCAGCGGCGGCCGGGTGGCATACGAAGATCGCAGCCGACCCTCCGCCTTTGCGGCGCGCTTGGAACCGATCAACTTTCAATTGATGAACTTCACCACCGGCCTCGACGGCGGCCGCTTCACTTTCAGCGGCTCCTCGAAGCTCGGCGAGCGGGTGGAGTGGCACGGTCATGTGTCGGTGCAGCCCATCGAATCGGACGGCGAATTCCAGATCGACGGGCTGCAGGCGCACACCATCTGGGAATATCTCGAGCACCGATTGAACTTCGCCGTCAATTCCGGCGCCATCGATTTGAATGCAACGTACAAGTTTTCCCTGAAAGACGCCGTCTATTTCCAGGCGAACATCTCGAAGATCGCGCTCAACGGTCTCGCGGTAAGGTTCAAGGGCGCGGATTCCGATTGGGTTACCGTCCCGTCACTGCTGGTGAGCGGCACCACAGTGGACCTCGCCAAACGTCAGGCGCACGTCGATTCGCTGTCGTTGACGGGGGTCAAACTGGTGACGTGGCTGGAGCCCGACGGCTCTTTCAATTTACTCAAGCTGGCGCAATCCCCGACCTTGCCCACTGCGGCGGCGCCGGTGACCGGACCCGCGGCGACGGTTACGCCTGCACCCTCCATCAGCACATCGCCTGCCGCAGCGGCGCCGCCTTGGACCTTCGATCTACGTGAGTTCGAGCTCAAAGACGCCGGCATTTCGGCAGAGGATCGCAGCACGTCGCCGGCGGCAAAGGTGGTTCTGGCACCATTGTCGATCAAGGTGACCGGTGCGAGTCTGGATCTCGCCAAGCCGGTGAGCGTGACGCTCGACACGCGCATCAACGATGCCGGTTCCCTGAACGTGAGCGGCGACGTGACGCCGCAGCCGCTCTCAGCCAATGTGACGATGAAGCTGGCCGACATCGAACTCAAGGCGATGCAACCTTACATCGCAAAGTTTACCTCGATGACATTGCTCGGCGGACGCGTGAGCGGCGACGCCAAGCTAAGCTACGGCTCACAGCAGCCCGCGGTGCAGCTTGCCGGTAATTTCAGCATCGCCGCTGTGCACACGGTCGACAATGCCCTGCACGAGGATTTCATCAATTGGGGTCGCTTGGACATTCGCGGGATCAACTACCAGCATGGCCCCGATCGGCTGGACATCGACCAGGTGGCGGCGAACAAGTTTTACGCGCGCGTCATTGTCGAGCCCGACAGCAGCTTGAATGTGACGCGGGTGTTGGCGGGTCCCGGTGCGACGGTGGTGGCACCGGCACCTGCCGGTGGCTCGCAGCTGGTGGCAACGGCCGCAATCAAGCCGCAGCCGGTGCCGGCCAAGCCCGCGCGGTCCAAAGCCAAGGGAGCGGCGGTGGCGCCGGCTCCGCCCGGGGCGCCGGGCGCCGCGGCCCAGGCCGCCGCAGCTACGGCTGCCCCATCGATGCCGATGGCCATCAAGAAAATCGTGTTGCATGCCAGTCAAGCCAATTTCGCCGACCTGTCCGTGCAGCCGAATTTCGCGACCGGCATTGAGAACATTGAGGGAACGGTGATCGGTCTCTCTTCAAAACCGAATTCCCGGGCGAAGGTGGACATCCACGGCGCGGTGGATGAATTCTCGCCGGTGGCGATCACGGGCGAGGTCAACGTGTTGAGCGCCGCGTTGTATACGGACCTGTCTTTGAGTTTCCGCAATATGGAGCTTAGTACCTTCAATCCTTACTCGGGAAAATTCGCCGGCTACAACATTACCAAGGGCAAGCTCACGACCGAGCTGCACTACAAAGTGGACGGCCGCAAGCTCGATGCTCAGCACCACATCACCGTGGATCAGCTGGAATTTGGCGACAAAACCGCGAGCAAGGATGCGGTGTCACTGCCGGTCAAACTCGCGGTGGCGCTGCTCAAGGACCGCAACGGGGTCATCGACCTCGACATTCCCGTGAACGGCACGCTCGACGATCCAAAATTTCGCTTAGGCCCCATTATTTG
>JANYIY010000058.1 GCA_025358615.1 Gammaproteobacteria bacterium
GCCCTGTTTACGGGGATGGCCTTCGCGCAGCAAGAAAATTGCAGCGCACAGGCAACGTCCAGCACGCCGCTGCGCGGTGAAGGGTTCACCGAACAGACAGGTGACATCATTATCAATTGCGTTGGCGGCATCCAGCTCAACCCAACTGCAAACATTCCGTTGGTCAACTTTACGGTGTTTTACAACACCACGGTGACCAGCCGCCTGTTGCCGACCACTTCGGGCGGGTCGGGCCAGGCCTCGGGCCAGACCTCTGAAGCGCTCTTGCTCATTGACGATCCGAATACCGGCAATGGCTCCATTGGAACGGGCATCAACCAGACGAGCTACGGCTCCAACCAAGTACTGACTCCCTGTATCACCCCCTTGACGGGTTGCGCACAGACTGTCGGCCCCAACGTTGCTGGCTTCAGCACCGCGTTGGCCCTCGACGGCTCTAAGGCTCCCAACGTGTATCAGGGCGTAGTCAGCGGCAACTCCGTGACGTTCTTCGGCGTTCCCGTTCTGCCCCCGACCACGGTTGGTTCGCGCGTTTACCGCATCGTAAACGTCCGCGTCAACGCTAACCAGGTATCTGGTGGAGCAGCTTCCGGTGGCACTACGCCGGTTCAGTCCTTCATCACGGTCAGCGGCGCTGCCGCGCTGCCGATCTCGAACTCGCAACCCATCGTCGGCTATATTCAAAGTGGCCTCACCGCCAGCGTCAGCGGCGCCAAGACCTTCCAACAGTGCCTCAGCCCGACTAAAGCCTCGACGGCCACTGTGAAGTTCTCGGAGAACTTTGGTACGGCTTTCAAGACGAGGGTTCTTGCGCAGAGCCCCAGTCCGTATGCCGGCCAGAACGGCACCCTTCCCCTAGCCCCGGCTCTCCTCAACCAATCCACGCCGGGCGCCTCACTTAGGCCTCGCTCCGCTCCAGGCTGAGCCGCCGGCCACCGTCGAGGCCGCGCAGCCAGTTCTTCGGCGAGCGATCCGCCGGTGTCGCAGCCGAGCGTGAAAACGCCGTGGCCTTATGCACGGCGGCAATAAATTCGCGCCACTGCCGGTGATTCGAAAATCGGCGCTTGTCGTCGTAAAGGTCAGCCATATTAGCGACGCGACAGCAAGTAGCCGGCGGCCAAGCCTACTAGGCCGACGACGGCGAGTGCGGCGTAAGAATTGGCGTGGACGAAGTCGTCGGCGTCGCGCAGCGTATGCCGCGTCCGCTTGGTCCAGGAGTCGATGCCATCGCCCATGGGATCGGCTACCGCGGCCAATGCCCCCGACACACTCGCGCCCAGCCCTCCCACGTGTAAGTCCCTTTTCTGGACTACGGACCTTGGATCGGTGGTGAGCATCACGTTACCCTCGGCGCTGCGGCGCAAGCCTGATTAACATGCACTATGCCTGCTGCGCTTGCGCTGCACTGTCGGCGGCATGCAGCGCTGCGCGTAGGAATCCGCTCACGCTAATTGACTTGGTAGGCCCTACCCTGCAAGCAGGCGGACATGGCGCGGTTGTAGCCGCTGCGTGCCGCATCGGGATTGCCTGAAACTCCGCCGCCCGGCTGCGTCGGATCGAAGCCGGTCTGGCCCTTCGCCCAATTGTTGCACTCGTATTGGTCGGCGGCCTGCTGTTCCTTGCTCTGACCGTTCTTCGGGTAAATCATCAAATCGTCCTGCGTGCTCGGCGCGACGTCGGGCGGCGGCGAGGGCTCATCGGCGTTGTCCGGCGCATCCACCACGGCGTAGCCGTTTTGATCCGGCTGCCACGAATAGTAGACATTATCCGCATAGTAGTAAGGCACGCCGCCGAACCACACGGTGGCATAGTAAGGCGGCAACACCGAGATCACGAGGCCCGACGGCGGCGCCACCACCACGAATTGGGGTCCGCGGGGCGCATACCAGATGCCGCCGCTGAAGTAGTAACGGTCTCTGCCGCGATAGTAGGGACGGTAGCCGTCGGGCAGCGACGGTCTGAGTGTCCCTCTGGGCGGATAATAGCGGCCGTGGTTGTAGCGCCCATCCAGTACCTGACCCCGTCCGTCGAAAGACGGCCGCGTGGGCCCCGGCCGAAACGCCGGCCGGCCGGCTGCAGGCCCCGGTGGCTGCGCCTCGGGCCGCGGTGCCGCGGCCGGGCGTTGCGCCGGCCTCGGCTCGGCGCGGCCTCGATCATGTTCGTCGGCAGCGGCGGCGGACGTGCTGACCGCAGCGCCCCACAACAGCAGCGACGCCGACAACAATGCAGTTTTGTAATTCATGATGTCCTCAGCTGATCGTATAGCCCCGCCCTTGCAGGCAGGCGCTGATGGCACGGCGATACGAATCGGCCCGCGCACGCCCCGTGGCCGCGCTTTGATTGTAGCGCTGCTGGGTCTGCTGGGCCTGGGTCTGCGCATTCGCATCTGTTGCCGACCCCACGATGGCGCCGGTGGCGCCGCCGATCAGCAACCCGGCACCCGCGTTGCGGGGTCCCGCAATAATCGCGCCAAGGATGGCGCCGCCGATGGCCCCCGCCGCCGTGCCCGAGCCCGGCGGATTGGCAGGCTGAACCACCACGCGCTCATAGGCGCTGGCGTCCGCGCGACTGGGATCCACACCGGTCTGCTGGACCGCCCAAATATGACATTCGTAGCGGTCGCGATCGGTTTGTTCCGCGCTCTGGCCGTTGGCGGGATAGACGAAAACTCGCTGTGGCGGCGGCGCAGGTACGGCATAGGTACGAGGTGGCGGCGTCGCGCAGGCGGCCAATAGAACCGTCACTGCAACTGGGACGGCGAGCCGCAGCCCGAAGACTGATGTGCGGGGAAAAAATGCCAATTTCATGTGCTTAAATCCTTTAGACCTAACAGATCAACGTCAGCGACCTGTTCCAGTTGACAGCCGACCGGCCCCTTGGTTCTCACTTTGCCGGCTTACGAAACTTTAATATGAACTGATCGGTATTACCGCGCACTGACGGGTCGGCATCTATTCTACCACCCGCGGTGTCGCGTTTTGACAAGCGCGGCCGCGGCGTGGGCGTATCATCGTGGCATGAGTCTCAGCGTCTTCGACATTTTCAAGATCGGCATCGGCCCTTCCAGTTCGCACACCATGGGACCGATGAATGCGGCGCGCAATTTCACCGAGCTGCTCGCCGCTCGCGACCTGCTGGAGCGCACCGCGCAAGTGTCCGCACAGCTCTATGGCTCGCTGGCCCTGACCGGCCGCGGCCACTGCACCGATCGCGCCGTGCTGCTCGGGCTCGAGGGCATGAGCCCCGACACCATCGACTCCGCCGCCGTCGAACCCATATTGCAAAGGATCCGCGGCGCAGGGCGCATCCGATTGCTGGGCCGGCATGAAATTGCCTTCGACGAGCCGCTCAATCTTTTATTCCACATCGATCAAGTGCTGCCGGGTCACTCCAACGGCATGCGCTTCACGGCACACGATGCGGCGCTCAACGTGTTGGCGCGAGAGGAGTACTACAGCATTGGCGGCGGTTTCATACAGCGGGCCGGCGCCGAAGCGGATCCCGGCGCCGCACGTGCCGAACCTCCCTACGAATTCAATTCCGGCGCGCGGCTGCTCGAGCTCGCGCGCGCGCAGGGCCTTGAAATACACGAACTGTTGCTCGCCCGCGAGCGCACCTGGCGCAGCGATGCCGAAATTCGTGGACAGCTGCTGCGCATTTGGCAGGTCATGCAGAATTGCGTGCGCCGCGGCTTCGAAGCCCAGGGCCTGTTGCCGGGCGTGTTGGGTGTGCGCCGCCGCGCGCCGAAACTCTATCGCCAGCTCATGAGCGGCGACCCGCAGAGCCCCATGCACGCGCTCGATTGGGTCAACGTGTTCGCGCTGGCGGTGAACGAAGAGAATGCCGCCGGCGGACAAGTAGTGACGGCACCGACCAATGGCGCGGCGGGCATCGTTCCGGCGGTGCTGCACTATTACCGGCGCTTCGAGCCCGGAGCGGACGATGACGGCATCATTCGATTTCTGCTCACCGCCGCCGCCGTCGGCATGCTCTACAAGCAAAACGCCTCCATTTCCGGCGCCGAAATGGGCTGCCAAGGAGAGGTGGGTGTGGCGTGTTCCATGGCCGCCGCCGGCTTGGTGTCGGCGCTCAACGGCAGCAACGAACAAATCGAAAATGCCGCCGAAATCGGCATGGAGCACAATCTTGGTCTCACCTGCGATCCGGTCGCCGGCCTGGTGCAGATCCCCTGCATCGAACGCAATGCCATGGGCTCCGTGAAAGCCATCAACGCGGCGCGGCTTGCCATGCGCGGCGACGGCTCCCACAAGGTCTCGCTCGATCAAGTGATCAGCACCATGCGCCAGACGGGGCTCGACATGTCCACCATCTACAAGGAAACCTCGCAAGGCGGCCTTGCCGTCAACGTCCCGGAGTGCTGAGGGTTATCCGGTTGCCTGAAGGCCCTGTGCAATCCCGTTGATCGTCGACCGCAGCGCGCCGAACAGCACGCCGTCCTCGCGACCCGTCTTGCGCCAGCGCCGCAGCAGATCCACCTGCATGAGATGCATGGGATCGATGTAGGGATTGCGCAGCTTGATCGATCGCTGCAGGGTCGGATCGTTGTCGAGCAGGCACTCCGAGCCGCGCAGGCGCAGCACATGCGCCACGGTCAGGGCGTACTCTTTGCGGATGGGCAGCGACTGCTCGCGCAGCTCATCGCCGGCAAGCGCATCGTAGTGTGCGGCGATATCCAGGTCGGTTCGCGCCAGCATGGCCTCGACATCGTCGAGCAAGTGCTCGAAGAACGGCCAGCGCACCAGCATTTGCGCCACCACGTCCTCGCCATGCTGCTCCAGAGCGGCGGTCAGGCCGCTGCCGAAGCCGAACCAGCCGGGCAACATGTGGCGGCTTTGTGTCCAAGCGAACACCCAGGGAATGGCGCGCAGCGCATCAATGCCGTCGCCGCCGGCGCGTGCCGCCGGCCGCGATCCAATGTGCATGCGCTCGATCACATCGAGCGGCGTTGCCGCGCGAAAGTATTCGAAGAAGCGCGGGTTGCCGAACACCAGGTCGCGATACACGGCGAGGCTGCGCGCCGCAATCGTCGCCATCGCCTCCAGGTGCGCCGGTGGGGTCGGCGGCCTTTGCTCGGCATGCGCCGTCGCCAGCGCCACGGACGCGAATGTACGCTCGAGAGTGCGCATGGCGATCGGCCGCAATCCGTAGCTTTGATTGACGACTTCGCCCTGCTCGGTCAAGCGCAGAAAGCCGCGAATGGCGCCGTTCGGCGCACCTTCCACCAGCCTTTCGGTGCGCCCGCCGCCGCGCGCCGGAGTGCCGCCGCGACCGTGGAAAATCACCACCTTGATAGTGGTTTCGCGCGACGCCTCCAGCAGCCGCACCTGCGCCATCTGCAAGGCCCAGCGCGAGGCGGCAATCCCGCCCTCTTTATTGGTATCGGAATAGCCGATCATGACCATCTGCCGATTGCCGCGCGAAGCCAGATGCCGCCGGTATGCGGGCTCGTCAGCGAGGCCGCGCAGCACGTCGCCCGCCCGCTCCAAGGAATCGATGCATTCCAGCAGCGGCGCCACGTCGAGAGGCGCTTCACCGCTGCGTTTGTCCGTGATATCGGCCCAGCGCGCGAGCAGCAGCACCGCCAAAACGTTCTCAGGTCCCTGCGCACCGCTGACGATGTACTGGCCGATGGCACGGCCGCCGTATTTGTGGCGCGCCTGCGCGATGGCTTCGAACACCCACAGGCTGCGCCTTCCTGCGGCATCGAAGTCCGACGTCGGCCCCTGATCGCGAGCCAGCAGATCGCGCAATTGCCGCAGTCGCTCTGCGGGCTCGAGCGACGCCCAATCGGCCACTCCCAATCCCTGTGCAATGACCTGATCATGCATGTGCGCGTGCTGTGTGACGTCGAGGGTCGCCAGATGAAAGCCGAAAGTGCGCACACGGCGCATGAAACGGCGCACCAGAAAATAACCCGCGTGACGTCCGCGGTTCATGGTCAGGCTGTCCGCGGCCAGCGCCACATCGGACAACAATTCGTCGGGACTCTGGTAGGCATTTGGCCGGCCCTCGTAGGTGGCCTTGAGCCGCTCGCCGATTTGCCCGAAGAACATCCGGTACGGCATACGGTCGTGCCGCGCCGGCGCCAGCGCCTGCGCACCCGGCAATATGGCGCTGTAGGAATCGATGCGCGCGGCGAGGGCACCGCTCACGCCGACGCGGCTCGCGCTCTGGCTCAAGGTCTCGGCCAGCTGGCCGGATTCGGCAAAATACGTCGAAACGATGAGTTGCTGGTGCCGGTGCAAGGTCTCGCGAATGGTCTTGCCGTGCACGTCCGGGTTGCCGTCCATGTCGCCGCCCACCCAGGACCCGAAATGCAGGATGCTGGGCACATCGAGGGACTCCGCCGGGACGGAGTAGGCCTTGGCGAGTGCCGCCTCGATCTCCTCGTAGAACAGCGGTACCACGCGGTACAGAATGTCGATCAAATAGAACAGCACATGCTCGCGCTCGTCGACCACGGTCAACCCCTCGCGGGGATGCTCTTCGGTCTGCCAGATGCTGGTGATCTCCAGGCGCACGCGCGCCCACAGCGTAGCCAATTCGGCGCCGGTCGAAGCCGGGTTCTGGCGGTCGAGCAAGTCATGCGCGATGTGTTGCTGCTTGCGCAGGATGGTACGGCGGGTCGATTCGGTGGGATGCCCCGTGAACACCGGCTCGATGCTCATGCAGGCGATCAACTTTAGCGCCTGCTCGAGCTTTACGCCGTCGCGGTGCAGGCGCGCGATGCAATCCGCAATGCCGCCGGGCTGCGACATGCTGGAATCATTGAGGTATTGCCGGCGACGGCGAACTCGATGCGCTTTCTCGGCCGTGTTCACCGCTTGGAACCAGATCGAGAAGGCACGAGTGAGGTCCGTGGCCGCCGACGGCGATCGGCCCTGGGTGCGTTCCTGCAACTCCACCGTGTGCGCAGTGTCGCCTTCACGCCTGCGAATCGCCGCGAGCCGGTCGCCTTCCACCAGCCGTAAGAACTCCTCGCCCCCTTGGTCGCGCAGCGTCTCGCCGATCAAGTCGCCCAGCGCGTGCACATCCTCGCGCAGCGCCGCGTCCTTCACCGGAAATTGAATGTTTTGGCGATACATTTGCTAGGCTCTGGACGGTACAGGGAGAAATTTTATATGAGCTTGTTGGCGCAGATCGCTGTATTTCTTGCGGCGGCGGTCATCGCAATCCCGATATTCCGATACTTCAAGCTGGGCTCTGTGCTCGGCTACCTGGCCGCCGGCATCATCATCGGTCCCGCCGGTTTGGGCTTGATCAGCAAAATAGACACCACTGAGCACCTCGGCGAGTTCGGCATCGTACTCCTGATGTTCGTCATCGGCCTGGAATTGCAGCCCTCCCGCCTGTGGGTGATGCGCAAGCCCATCTTCGGCTTAGGATCGGCCCAGGTGCTGGTAACCACCGTGGGGACGGGTTCGATCGCCTACTTCGCCTTCGCCCAGCCCTGGCAGTCTGCCCTGGTGATCGGCCTCGCGCTCTCCATGTCGTCCACCGCGCTGGTCCTGCAGTTGTTGGCGGAACGCGGCCAGCTGAATTCACAATACGGCCGCTCAGCGTTCAGCATCCTGCTGTTTCAAGACATTGCGGTTCTGCCCACCCTCGCCCTGCTGCCCCTGCTGGGTGGGGTCCTCACGGCCAGGGCCACCGGACCCGGCGGCTGGCTGGCGATCAAGTTCATCGCCGTGCTCGCGACCGTAATCATCGGCGGCCGCTACGTACTGCGCCCGATGCTGCGCATCGTCGCTGCCACCGGCGTTGCCGAAGCATTCACCGCCGCGGGTCTGCTGGTCGTCATCGGCACTGCGCTGCTCGTCAGCCAGGTCGGTCTGTCCCTGTCTTTGGGCTCCTTTCTGGCCGGCGTATTGCTCGCGGACAGCGAATTCAGACATGAGCTCGAGGCCGACATCGAGCCGTTCAAGGGCCTGCTGCTCGGCCTGTTCTTCATCACGGTCGGCATGTCGGCCAACCTGTCACTGGTGCTGCAGAAACCCCTGATTTTGATCGCACTGATCCTGGGCTTCATGCTGCTGAAGCTCGCGGTGCTGCTGGCCATCGGTCGAATTTCGGGCCTGTCGCCCGTCGCCGCGCGCGGCCTCGCGTTCAGCCTGCCGTCCGGCGGCGAATTCGCCTTCGTGCTGTTTGGTCTTGCCGCCACGCTCGGCATCATGGACGCCGAATACGCCGAATTTCTGGTGCTGGTGGTGACCGGCTCGATGATCTTGAGCCCGCTCGTGCTGCTGCTGCATGACGTCACGTTCAGTAAGAAGGAGGCGGACGATCGGCCGTTCGACACGCCTGAGGAGCTGTACCCCAAAGTCATCATCGCGGGCTTCGGCCGCTTCGGACAAATGGTCGGTCGAATCTTGCGCGCGCGGCAAATCCCGTTCACCGCGCTCGAGGCGAGCCAGACGCAAGTAGACTTTTTGCGCCGCTTCGGCAACAAGGTTTTCTACGGCGACGCATCGCGGCTGGAATTGCTGCGTGCCGCGCATGCGGAGAACGCCGAAGTATTCGTCCTCGCCATCGACGATGTCGAGGCATCGGTAAAGACCGCGGAATTGATCCGCAAACACTTTCCGCATTTGAAAATCTTTGCCCGCGCGCGCAATCGTCAGCACACGTTTCGCCTGATGGACCTCGACGTGCGCTACATCATCCGCGAGACCTTCGTATCCAGCCTCGAGTTGTCGGAAAAAGTCCTCGAATCCCTGGGAATGTCGAAATCAAAGGCGGTCGACACGGTGCGCCGTTTCCGCGCGCACGACGAAGCCACCATGGCCAAACAGGCGTCGGTGAAGGACGACGAAAAGAAGCTGCTGCAATCTGCACGAGAATCGGCGGAGCAATTGCAGTCGCTGTTCGAAGCCGACGTCGTCGGTGCCGACCGCGTCGAAACCCAGGAGCCAAAGCCCAAGCGCCGCGCCATCGGTTCTTAGCTGCTAGTGCGGGTTGAGCAGCACCGTGGTATCGAAGCTCTCGAAGCTGGTGAGGACGCGCCGGTAGGCATTCTGCATGATGCGCTCTGCGTTCTTGTCGGCGCGCGTGCCGAGTAGCATGCGAATCACCACATCGTTTTGGGGTCGCGTCAGGTCCTCACCCAGAATCTGATAAGTGAAGCGCGCCAGACGCTGATTTATTTCGTTGGCGAAGCGCAGGCGAATCGCGTCATTACCGTCGCCGGCGCCCACCTTGGCCTCCTCGGCGACTTCAAAAATCAAACGCGTAACGAAGCGGGCCTTGTCGACCAGACCTAAGTCGCTGAAGAATTCGATTTCGGACTGAATGTTCATCCGGCGGGGAAGAAGTCGATGGGTTTGGTCGCAGTGAGCATGGCAACATCCTTGGCGTCAAACTTGAAGAGGCGGATACGCGCCAGCAATTTACTCTCGAATTCCTTGTCGTTGAGTTCCGAAGATACGATGTGGGCGGCGGTGATGTCGCCGGACGGAGCGATCGTCAATTCGAGCACCACCTTGCCTTGCAACGCCGGATTGTCGCGCAGCGCGCGTGCATACATGGAGTCGATGGCGCCCTTGTTCTTGGTGAACACCAGCGCAATCTCGTCCGCGCTGCGCGAAGCCTTGCCGCTGCCGCCGCCGCGCGTTGCAGCCTGGCCTCCTGTGCCCATATTCGGGTCCTTCACCTGCGTGGTGTAGATGCCGCGCAGCGAGCCCGATCCGGCGGCGAGGCCGCTGCTGGTCGGCCCGCTGATTCCGCCGCTGCTGCCGCCCACCTTCGAAGAGATGATGTTGCGGCTTACCACGCTGACATCGCCCGGGTCGGTCGTCTTCGACTGGTTCTTTGCGAATTTATCGAGGTCGACGTCGCGCAGTGCCGCCAGCTGGTCGAACACCGCGAGGCTCTTCTGCGCCTTGACCCGCGGATCCACGGGCGTCGTCGGTTTGGGCTGGACCGGCGCTTTCTCGACGGCCTTGTCGGGTTTTGGCGGCGGCGGAGGGGGTGGGGGCGGCGGCGGCGCCATCACCAATTGCACGACTCTCTCCGGCAGCGATTCGGTGTTTACGACCACCTGATGCCGCGGCAGAAACGGCATGATGACCGCGATGATCCCGAACACAATGGCGAGATTGCGCAATATCTTGCGGAAGCGCCGCTCCATCTCCTCGGACGGCGACCACGGCAATTCATAGCGCCGGTAGAACGGTGCGAGCCCGGTGGGAACGCGCTGCGCGGGGTTGGCGGCTGTCATTTAAGTCGCCGCCCTTTCGCGCTCGACCACGGCGAAGGACACCTTGCCGTATTCGGCATCGCTGCAGGTCATCATGATCTTCTTCAGCACGCTGTAGGGCGTGTCCTTGTCGCCCATAATGGTTACTTCGCGCTTGGCAGGATCGGATTGCTCCGCCCGCAAGCTGCGTGCGTTCTGCGACATAAGAGCGCTCTTGAGCGGTGCGAAGGACGTTCCCTGGTTGGCGACGATGTCGCCCACCGAACCGACCAGCGCACCGTCCACATAAATCGAGTCCTTCGTGACCATGACGACCACGGCGGCGCTGGGCTTGCGGTCGGACAGCGACTGCGGAATTGAAATGTTCTTGGTATTCGGCAGGATGTCGACCTCGGCCGTGTGTGCCAGCAGGAACACCACCAGGATGGTCATCATGTCGATGAACGGAATCAACGCGAAATGATTCGCGCCATGGCGCCGTTGACGATGGCGTTTAATTCTGTAAGACGTCATGTGGGCGCATCTCCGATGGAGATGTCCGGAAACAGCTCGGCCTTGGAAAATGGCGCCACCGGCAGCTGATAGACGCGCACCGTATCCATGACCTGCACCAAGGTGTCGTAGGTGGTATTGGGGCCGGACAGAATAGTCGCGTCGGTCATTTGCGGATACTGCGATTTGATCCTGCGGATGAATTCCGACAGATTGTCCAAATCATAGCCGCTTGCCGTATTGGCGAAGACTTTGAGCGGACCCGAGTTGCGGTCGTTCACCACCAGGTCCGCGGGACGAATGATGACTTCGAGCTTCAGATCCTTCGGCAGGTCCAGCGGAGCGGCAGTGCTGCTGTTGGGCAGATTCATCTGAAGGATATTCGTCTTGGAGAACACCGCGGTGAATATCAAGAAAAATACCAGGATCACCATCATGTCGATCATCGGCACGATGTTGAGGTCATCACGCCCCTGGTGGTAGCGGGCGTGATTGCGTCGGACGAGTCGCTGAGACTTTGATTTCATGAACGGAACACCACTCCAGCGTGCGCTACCAAGACCCTAGATGCTGCCGCGCGCAGCGGCCGGAGTGCGCGGAGCGGACGCGGTCGGTTCTTGAGCCGGCCGATCGGATTGGCGTTCGGTGATGGAGTTCAAGAATTTCACGGACGCTATCTCCAGGCTGTCGATCAGCGACGTGGTCTTCGATTCGAGAAACATATGCGCCGTGAGCAGAGTGATCGCCACCGCCAAGCCCGATGCGGTGTTGTTCATCGCGACCGAGATGGCCGCGGCCAGCAGGCTGGCCTTCTCCGCCGGGTTGGCGGTCGCTACCGCGCTGAACGCGCCGATCAACCCGGTGATGGTACCGAGCAAACCGATCAACAGGCCGACGTTGGCCAGCGACGACAAATAGTGAGTGCGCTTCTCGATGCGCGGAATGACCTCGAGCAGGCTCTCATCCATGGCCTTCTCGATGTCGTCGCGGCGGCGGGCACTCGCCACCCGGGCGACCCCGTAATTCAGAATCGTGGCAATCGACGCCTTGGAGTTCTGCGTCAGGCTCACGACCTGTTTGAAGTTGCCGGCGCTCAAGGCGGGCACCAGATCGTCCCACAGACTGCGGTTGCGGAAAGTCTCGCGGGTCAAGTAGACGTATCGTTCGATGGCGATCGCTACGCCGACCACGAATATCAAGGCCAGGGGGTAGAGGAATATCCCACCGTCCTTGAAGAAGTTGACGAAAGAAGTCATGAAATTCATCTGCGCGCTCCTAAAAAATGCCGATCCGCTCCGAACTCGTAATTCAACCAGATTTCGTAAAATCAGCTATGACTTACTTCTCACCCTGTGGCGCCGGCTTGGGCGCCACACCATTTTGAGACGTGTCTGCTTGTACAGCGCGGTAATAGACGACTTCACGTTTGAAGACGTCCCTATCGACGGGTGAAAGGATCTCATCCACCAGGCTATTCATCGGTTTTCCCGCTAGATCACCGATATCGGACCTTTTCCAAGGGACGATGTACATGACCTTGGGCTGTTCGCGGTCACCCGTGACCGTGGCCGTGCCCAACTCCAAGCGGTCGATTTTGGCGGCCGCACGCCCCGCCACAGGGGCCGCAGAAGTCAGCGGCACGGTGGTAGTCGGCACCCGGGCGGTCGGCGCCCGAGCGGGCGCTGATGCGGCGGGCGCAGGCGCGGCCGGTGCAGGCGCAACGGCTGGTGCAGGCGCAACGGCCGGTGCAGACGCAGCGGCTGGGCCGGAGGATGGCGGTCCGGGCGCGGCACTCGGGCCTGAGGTGTCGGCCCTTGGCTCACCCGCCTCCGCTTGCGCGTCTGCCGGCTTTGCCGGTGCGGCCGCCTGCTGCGACAGCGCGACGCCCGCAGCGCAGCACAGCACCGCCAAATTCAAAATCTTGGTCGTTGTGTTCACGCGGGCTCCTTCTTGGGCGCAGGCGGCGGCGCTCCAACGCGCTTGCGCAATTCCACTACCCAGCCGGCGACTTGCTTGTTCTCGCCGGCAATCTCGATGTAGCGCTCGAACTCAGCGAGCGCCTTTTGCGGCTGTGCCAGGTACAGATCGTAGAGCACGCCTAAGTTCAGATGCGCCGCGGCAAAATTGGGATCTGTCGTTATCGTACGCTGATAGGCCGCCTCGGCCTCCGAGAATTTGCCCAGCCTACGCTCGACGATACCAAGTTCATTGCCGGCCACCGTGCTTTGTGGGCTGCGCTCGAGCGCAGCCTTGAAAGCGGCTTCCGCCTCCGGCAGACGCGAGTCGCGCAAGTACAAGAGTCCCAGGTTCAACTGAGGTCCGCCCAACTGCGGATAGGCGACCGCCAACTGTTTTAACTCCAACTCCGCATCGGTATTACGCCCCGCCTTCATGAGTTGCAGCGCCTGCGCATACTGTTGCGCGGCGCGGTCGGGAATGGGTGCGAGCGCAGCAACGAGCGTAGCAGCGGGCGCAGCAGCGGGCGCATCTGCGAGCGCGGCCGCGGGCGTGACGGCCGGTGCGCCGGCGACAGACGCCGCGACAGCGCCGTTGCCTGTTGCAGTGCCGGCCGCGAGCGGTGCCTGCTTCACCACGGGCGCAGGCACAGGCGACGGTTTCGGCGGCGCGCTGTGACAGGCGGCGAGCAGCGCCACCGCGCCCATGCCAAGACCCACCACCTTAACGAATCGATTCGACCAGTTGCTCACCGATTTCCACCTTGCCGTAGCGGCCTGGGTTGAGTTGCGCCAGCGCCGTGAAACTCTTCTGCACCCATTCATCATAGGTGCC
>JANYIY010000083.1 GCA_025358615.1 Gammaproteobacteria bacterium
TTGAAGACCCTGCCGGTCGACTATCTGAAGATCGACGGGCAGTTCGTGGAGAACGTGACCCGCGATCGCGTCGATCGCAGCATGGTGGAGGCGATCAGCCAAGTCGGCAAGACCATGGGCATTCATACTATTGCTGAACGGGTTGAATCGCGGGAGGTGCTGGAGGAACTCGGGCGATTGGGAATAGGCTTCGCACAGGGCTTTCATATTGCCGAGCCCCGGCCGACCAAGGAATTCCCCTATGTGCGGCGAACCTGAGCCGCCGTTCGCCATCGCCCAGGGAATCGCGTTGATTGCATTCATTGCGCTGGGCATTGCGACGGCGAAGAAATTCCGTCCCGCAGCGCCGAGCCCGGCGTTCGCGTAATAGAGTCCTCGCGCAGGCCCCAAGCCGGGTGGCGATGAAGCACCGTGAAGGTGCGCTCAAAGGCGCACAGCGCACCCATCACGTTCATGTAAGCAAACACCGGGGTGAACTCGCGCCAGGCGAGGCCGGCGGGATCAGGGTCATCCATAAACGCATCCCAGCATCGGCACGTTCCGAGCACGAATTGTTCGGCAGTGGTGAGCTCCGCCAATGGGAACCGTGATGGTCCGTCGACATTACGCTCGCGCATCGATTGGTATGCCATTCGCAACCTCCGGTGAGCTTTCAGTAAATAACACCGGAATCTAAAAGTAAATAAGAATCATTCGCATTAGAAAAGGGAGAAGGGAGAAAGAACAGCAGGCGGAGATTAAAATGCGTAGCTGACACCGACGCTGACGGTGTAGCGGGGAAAGACTTGGTAGCCCACCAGATCGCTGTACACCGGAATTTGCGCGAACCCATACACTTTCAGTCCGCCGGCGACGTTCGCCGTCAGGCCGGGGCTGATATAGGCCACGTAGCCTGCGGTGTCGGTGATGTCCGCGAGAGCGCCTTGATCGACGCTCTTGTGCGTCAAATTCATCTGCAGTTGCGGCGCCCACCTCGGCTGGGCTTCGTAGCGCATCCCGGCACTGACGGTAGTGGCATTGCCCGGACGAAAATCGTACCCGGGGTGGTCCTGTCTCGTGGTAAGTGCACTTTGGAATTGGATGTTGGCGAAGGCTTCGAAATTCTCGCCGACGGGCTGGTAGTAGTACGCGCCGAGGACGAGATCGGTGCTGCCGGTGCCCGGCTGCAGGCTTGCATCCAGCGGCGTTCCGGCGGCGGGACCGTCATTGAAGCGCACGCTGGCGCCATACTGACCTGTGGGAAGCTTGAATCCCAACTGCACGCCGAGATTGTGGTTGGGCAAGAAACCCTGGTAGGCGCCGACGAGCTTTAGGTCTCCCATGCTGGAGCTGCGCGAACCGCTGGGCGGCGGCAGCGGCTCGCCCGAATCGTACTCGCCGTACGTCGTGTGCGTACGAATGACGTAGGGCACTCGTAGCGCGATGTTCCAGTCCGAACTAGGGCTGTAATCGATACCCATAGTCACGTAGCGATTCAGCGTCTCGCGCTCGAGTTCGCTGCCGTCCGGTACACCCGAGACCGCGTCTCTGCCGCTGCGCTATTGATCTTGATGAATGTAGTCGTATTCCAAGCTCAAGCGCCAACCTGGCAATGCCGAGTAGCCCAGGGCCGCGTCGGTGTTCAAGGTGCAGCCGCAGGTGGCACAGGCCCACGACGTCGCGGGCGCCACGGTCAGGCATGCGGCGGCCAATGCCGCGCGCTTCTTTGAAATGTGCACTGATCTCTCCCTCGCGCTCGCAAGCGAGCGTTCTTGAATCTGAAAATGACACGGCCGCACGTTGTGAACGTGCGGTGCGTCGCGCGCGGTAATCAGGCGAGGGAGGGAGGTCCGCGCGCTCGAGGAGCGCGGGGCGGCTGAGAACTCAACCGCGCTGGTTCAGGAGAGAGTCGTTCGAAACCGGCGATTCTCCCGGGGGGCTCAAAAAACACGAGATGGGAAATCGGCCCCGTGGCGGGTGCACTACCGAAGGGACAATGAAGGAAGTCGGCGTGCGCTGGGGCATGCTGATGATGCGCGTGATGATCGGGGGTGGCGACATAGGCGCCGGGACACAATTGCAGCTGAAACGGCGCGCCGCCCGCCGGCATGAACCCGACCGGGATGTAGGCGCGAAATAGCAGCGCAGCCAACAGAACGATGCCCAAGACATCGGGTCGCCTACCAAGATAGGACTGGTTTCGCATACTCTTGACGGCAACGATGCCAGAGGGCGCTCCATTGCACCAGTGGCAAATGGCGCCAGTCACGCATTCTATTGAGGTAAATCCAGTGGACGAGTACCGTCATGCAGTTTGAGTTGCAGCCGAACATCAAAAATCGTTGGGTCAGATTGGAGCCGCTGCTCAACGAGGACTTCGATGCCCTGCATGCGGTCGCATCGGATCCCCTCATCTGGGAGCAGCATCCGAACAAGAACCGCTACCAGCGCGAGGTCTTTGCCACGTACTTCGAGGGCGCCATAAAGTCAGGCGGCGCTTTTCAGGTCCTCG
>JANYIY010000127.1 GCA_025358615.1 Gammaproteobacteria bacterium
AGATTGCGCCCATACACGCGAGCGAACCAGCGGTTGTCCTCGCTGTTGTAGGTTACGGAAGCGCCGAGCAGCGCCCGAGCCTGGGCGTAGGTCTGTGTGAACGAGGAATACGGCAGCGCGATCGAATAAGTATCGAGATTCTTGGCGACATAGTTGTCGTTGACGTCGATGACGATATGCCCATTGGTCCAGGGCACCGGCATGGTGTAGTTCAAATCAAGCGTCGCCGTCACCGACGGACAGCGGTTGACGGGCAAGCCCGACAGATCGACGGTCGCACCCGCCGGATTCAACGTCGTGAAGTTGCCATATTCGCAATGCTGCCAGCTGAACGGCGCACGCAACACCAAGCCGTCGGTGATCTTCACCGTCAATTCGTTTTCAATGCCATAGGTCGTCATCTTCGCCGCATTCTTGAATAGCGTCTCCTCGCCCTTCTGCCCATTGGCGTTGGTGATCGGCGAGACCACTTGGCGGATCAGATCCGTGTAGCGCACGTAGAACAGCGCCTCGTTCAAGCGCACTCGACGGTCGAACAGTTCGCTCTTCATGCCCACTTCGAAGGAATCTGCTTTCTCGGGATTGGTCGGCGCCTTCTCGGCCGCGGTGATGGGCGTGCCGCCCGTACCCGCCTGGTCGTTGTAGCCGCCGCCCTTGAAGCCATGCGAGAAGTTCGCATAGCCGAACAGGTCCGGATCGAATTGGTGCGACAGCGTCACGCGGTAGGTGGGCTGCGTCCAGGAATGGCTGTCCGTTACCACACCGAAAGGATAGGCGGAGAAATTATCCGCATTCATCAAGCCGCCCAATTGCTGGTACGTGAACGCCGGATTGATGGCGCCGCTGGGCGACGTCAATTGCTGCACGAACACCTGCTGCCGGCCGATCCAGTCCTTGCTGTCCTCGGTGATGCGCGCCCCCACGGTCAGCGTGGTCGCATCCGTGATCTTATAGTTGGTCTCGCCGTATAGCGCCTTCGACTCCTCGGTCTGCTCATTGCACAGCACCTGAGGATTGTTGTTGTAGCCGCCTGGCGACAAGCCCGGCGCGGTGGGCACACCGAACAAGTCGTAGATACCGAGGATTTGCGCCACGCAAAACTTGGTGTTGTCGTGCTGGTAGAAGGCACCCGCGACATAATTGAAGTCGCCGATTTGTTTCGACGCGAAGCGCAGCTCTTCCTGCCAGGTCTTGCGGCGGTCGGAACGGTTGGCGTCGAACACGGAAATCGGCCCGACAACCCCGGTGTAGTCGGAAGGCAGGCTGGAATCCTGCGCCCGATAACCCTGCACCCAGGTGAAGGTGCCGGGATCGATGGTGTAGTCAACATTCAGATGCTCGCCGCTGGCATCGACCCGATGTCCGTTCTGCTCATCGATCAAATAGCCTTGGCGATTGTCGACGCCGGCATTGCCCAAGGGGTTGTTGCCCGTGTAGCCCGTCAGACCGAGGTTCGGGAAGGTGAAATACGGTGCCGCCGCGCCGGGTGCGGCGTCGCTGGGAGTGGCATTGACCGCACCCGGCGTTCCCGAACGATCGGTGAGCATCTCATAGGTGAACAACACCCGCAGGTTGTCGATAGGCTCCCAAAGCAGTTTGGCTCGACCCGTGAACACATCGGTCCCTCCGACGCGCTCGCCGGTGCCTGTATAAGTGGTCCCACCCACGGTGCTGCTGGCGCCGTTGCGCATCCAGCCATCTTGATGCTCCTCGCTCGCGACCACGCGCAACGCCAGATGGTTTTCGATGATGGGGATATTGATCGCGCCTTGGCCGTTGTACTCGTTGTAGCTTCCGCCTCCGGCTTGCGCTTCGACGGTCATCTGATCGAGAACCGGCGGCTTGGTCTTGACGACGACGGCGCCGCCGGTGGTGTTCTTGCCGAACAACGTGCCCTGCGGTCCGCGCAATACCTCGACCTCCTGCACATCGAAGGGATCGAGCAGCTGGGTTTGTGTGCTCGGCATCACGAAGTCATCGATGAGCACGGCGACCGGCGCCTCGTTATAAACGATGATGTCGGTATTGCCCACACCGCGCATGGCAAAGGATGCGGCATTGAAGCCATTGACCTTGTTCGCTGAGAAGTTCGGCACCAACAGCGCGACATCCGCAAGCGTGCGCGGTGTCAGATCGGCGATCACCTGCGAGTCGATGGCGGTGACCGCGATCGGCGTCGATTGCAGATTCGACTCGCGGCGTGTCGCCGTCACCACGATTTCATCGAGACCGCCGACGGCGGCCGGCGCGCCGGCAGTTTGCCCGTGGGCACTCGTCGATAGCAGCACCGCAGCCGCAGCCAACGGAGCAAGCTTGTTGAGCGTGTGATTCGCGCGGTAGGAACGCCCGTTGCGCTTGGTAATTGTCATGTCGTACTCCCCTCTGAAAGAATCAAAACGGCTAGCGCTGGCTCGCGCCTATATCGAATAATCGCAACAAACTACCCGGGACGCCAAAAAAAAACAAGCCTGACGGTTTGTTTGGACTAAAAAAAATTCAGCACCAACAGGGCTGTAGCGCAGCTAGGCCCAAAAAGCTGTGGAAAATCACGCTGGCATCGGGAGTTACGCCATTTGTTGCATTGCTGCAACGCTGGATGCCCTCAGCGCTTAGCGGCTCGAGATCCGATAGCCGATGCGTGGGAAATGCACAATTACCGTACCTGCCCGTGAATCCGTTCGGCGTAGCGCGATTTCATGCAAGGACAACGTAACCAGCTCTCCCACTACTGAGTCTCGGCCGTAGTCGTCAGGCGCAACCGACACCAACATCCCTGCGGTGAGACCCAGAGGATCCATCGGATCGACTCCCGAACCTTGCGACGCAGCGGCGCTGCGCGCGGCTG
>JANYIY010000142.1 GCA_025358615.1 Gammaproteobacteria bacterium
GTCAGCGCATCGCCGATGAGCTTGGCATCGTTGGCGGGGTTGGGCAGAGGTCCGCTCGCATAATCGCTGTCGCCGATGACCAGGGCAATTCTGGTTTCCTCTGCCTGCAATGCGCTCGACGCGAGGAGCGTCAGCGTCAGCAGAATTAAACGATTCAAGCCCATGTGGGCGAAGTATAGAGGGTAACCGCTGCGGCCGATGCCAAAGGGTGGCGCGCGCTCATTCACATAATCCACTGGGTATGCGAGCCGCTTCAATATTTCGGGCTCGTGGCGGTCGGCCGCTGGCGAAGCGGCAATGTTTGGTGGCATTATCGTTCCCCGCTCGACTCGCAGGGGCATAAACGATGAACCGCCGCAACTGGGATGTGCGCAGGCCGCCGCGCGCGGCGGCCGCACTGCTGATGCTGGCCGTGCCGCTGATACTCGTCTGCGGCAGCTCGCAAGCCGGAATATTGCGCGACGTGATGGTGTCCGTGGGCTTGTCAAAGCCGGCGCCGCCTCCCGCCGGCTCGCAGCCGCTGCCACGGCAGGGCTTCGCGTGCTGCAATCTGCATTACAAAAAAGATTGGATCAACGACGGAAACTACGCGGAGTTGCCCATGATTGCCGCGGGTACCCCCGTCGAAGTCCTGAGCTACGGCTTCCATCGTGCGTATGTCAAAGTCGACGGCAAACCCATGCGTCTCGGCCAGGATTATGGACGCGATCAGGAGACGCTCGAGGCTTGGGTCGGAAAAATTGTCGTCAATGACGACCCGCGGCCGCGGGTCGCCACCTATCCGCCGCCCGTGCAGGCTGCGATTCGCGAAGGCTAGGTGATGGTGGGCATGACTCGTGAGCAGGCCATCGCCTCCATCGGCTATCCGCTCACCAGTGAAAATGCCTCTCTGGATGCGCCCATGTGGCGGATCTGGCGATCGAGTCGCGGCGAGTACGACCTGAACTTTGGGCCGGACGGGCGCGTCAAGTCCATCAGCGGCGACGACAGCGTGACTCCTCTGGTCATATACCAGCCGGGTCATTAAAGCCAGCGGCGGTAAGGTATCCGGTCAGGTACCCGGTCAGGTCGCGTGCGCGATCAGCAGCACATTGGCAAACGGCGTTCCCCGGCTCATCGGTTTCGCCTCGCTGTCAAAGCCGCACTCGTTTAGCAGCGTGCGCCATTGGGCAACGCTGCGGCAGTGCTGAGTCACGATGGAATGCCCGCGCAGCAACATCACCAGCTTATCGCTCCACTGACCATAGCGAAAGCGCAGTCCGCCGCCGGCGTCACCGACACGCAGCAGCAGCAGACCGCGGGTGGGAAGCGCTGCGCGTGCCCGCTGCAATACTTCGCGCTGCGCCTGCGGGCTCAAATAGTGCAGCACGTCCAGAATGACGACGGCGTCCACGGCGCCGAAAGAGGCGCTGCAGATGTCGGCGTGCGATACCTCGGACGCGGAGCCCAGCGCGCGGCGCGCGCGCTCGACATCACGAGCCATCAACTCGATGCCGCGCGTCGACAGGGTGCGCGGTGCCGGTGGCCAGCCCCAGGGCCAGCTGCCGCGCTGGTAACAATGCTCTGCCGCCCGCAGCCAGGCAGTCAGAAGCCCTTGGCCGCAGCCCAAATCGAGCACCCGAGTACGCCCTCGCAGCAGGCCCAATTCGAGGATGGCCCGGTATACGGGATCGGTCCTGAGCTTGCCGCGGGCAAAATAATAGGCGAATCGGCCGGCGTTCCGGTACGGCTCACTGGCCGCGTCGAGCAGGCCCACGTGCAGAAGGGCGTTGTTCATTGGAGCCTAGGGCGAGGACTGGCCCACATCGCGGATTTCAACGCGACGATTGCTCGGATCATCGGGGCGATCGGGCGCCAATAGGTGTTCCGAGCCGTAGCCCACGGTGGCCAATCGTTGTGGGTCCATGCCCATTGTCACCAAGAAGCGCTTAACCGCATCGGCACGGCGCAAGGACAGGTGCTTATTGTATTGCGCGCTGCCCTTGGCATCGGTGTGCCCCGCGACCACGAATTTGTCCTTACCCAAGGATGCGGAGTTCAGCGCCAGTTCCAACTGCTTTAGTTGAGCCTCCGCCTGCCCGCGTATCTCGCTGGAATTATGTTCGAAGGGAACATTCAGATTGACCGACTGCTCGGCCTCCGGCGCATTGCGCCGCGTCAGGCCGCGCGGCGCGAAACTGCGGGTTTTGGGCGCCTGCAGCGCCTCCTCTATTTGGCGGCCGGAGAGAACGGTGGTGGAATCTTGCGGCGGCGGATCGGCTGCCAGGCAAAACATCGCGGGGCATGCGACGGCCATTGCGACCCAGAAAACGCAGTCTTTCACGATCATTTGAGCTGCTCCAGTCCCTGCAATCGCCGGGCCTCGTTGTACTTATCTTTCGTGGCGGCAAGCTTACGCTGCGCGTCGGCGCGAGCCTTGCCTGAGGCACTACTTTGCACCTCCAGCAACGCGTCGTAGTAGCCCGCACGCGCGCTCTCCAAGTCGCTGCCGGAATCCGCATCGGTCTTGATGTCGGACGGCGCCACTGATTTGGAAAACAGTCCGCCTACGGCCGAGCCGACCAGATCGCTGTTTTGTCCAATGATGTCGACCAGTGCGAGCTGCGCCTTCTTTTCGGACTCCGTTTCCGTCACCGCCACTTCGATGGTGACCGGCATGAATTCCATGGGCGCGCGCGGCAAGTCCTGGTATTCCGCCTTGCGCGCATCGAGTTCGGCTTCCTGGGTTTGGATCAGAACCGCGATTCGGGTTCGCTCCTGCTTGAGGCCGTCGGCGGTATCCACGTCGGCCGTGGTAATGCGCTGATCAAGGCCGGTGAGCACGCGCTGGTTGCGCGTCAGAGCGCGTTTCAGGGCCTCGATTTCCCCGGTCACTTCTTGATGTACCTTGGTCTTATCCTGGTATATCCGCCGCGCCTCGCCGGACATGGGCGGCACACGCAGTCATGGTGCCCTGTCTACCTGGGGTGCGCCGGCATGCGATCCCGCCGTCACCATGCCGATGTTGACCCAGGCGCTCGATAGCACCTCCTGTTGGTCGGTCGCGCCAGGATTGGAGATTTTCAATGTGTATACCGTTGCACGCGATGCGCCCTTGTCAGACGTCGTCAGCAATGCAGCCACATGATAGCCCGCGTCCTTGAGCTTGTAGGCGGTGCCGTCCTTGGAAAATTCGAAACGCGCCTCGTACACAGCCTTGATCTTACCTTCCACGCACACGTTGGCGCGCCGCAGCTGATTCTCGATGGAATCATCGGTTCGCGATGTCTGCCAATCGCTTTGCGGCAGGTCGCGGCTGTCGCGGGCCAGTTCCTTCGGCAGATATTCGGCGCTGCACTGCGCAGGCTCGGCCTTGAAGGCGGCGGCGACGATGGTCATGCAGCCGAGCCTGGCGTTGATGCCGAGCGTCGGCACCGGCTGGAAATCTGCACGGTAGAGATTCATCTGCTTGATCACCGCATAGTGCGTGTCTTTGCGCACCGCTCCCGATTTGATGCGATCGGCAGAAGTCTGTATCACATGATTGATGAATAGCTCGGCGAGCTTTCCGACCACGAGGCCGATCAAGGGCAGAAATTTTGCCGTCCCCCGGATCCGTTTTGCTGCTCGCGGGCACAAAGAACGGCTCGTCGGCGATGATGCAGGAATCGTCGACGAATGCACGTACTTCGACGGCGTGGGCCGCCCCGGCGTCGTGCGCTGCCGCGGCGGCCGCGGCGGTCGGCATTTGCAGCAACGACACGCACGCAAGGACGCAGAGCGGTCTGACGATGGAAATGTTCACTGGGTCACGCCGCGGACCGGCGGCGCCAACAAGCCGTCGAGCCGTTTCAGGATCGACTTCCATTCCTTGATTTGCGACGGGTCGGTGAGCGTCTGCAAATTCGCTTCGACGCGCGCATGAGCGAGATCTCCAAATCGCTTGAGCAGCACGCCGGCCTCGAGCATGTCATCGCCCTTGCACAAATCCGCATTGAACGACCATACGGCCAGAGAATCATGGGCCTGGCGGTCGGTCATGCCGCAGCGCTGCGGCGGCGCATCGCCACGCCACAGCAGACGGAAGACCTCGAAGATGACGCCCGAATTGGCGGCAAAATAACTGTGGTTTAGGGCATCCGCGGGAACCGCCGACATGTCGATGGTGTCGAGGCCGGCCATGCGGATGATGAAATTCCCCGCGCTGCCGGCGCGCGGGCCGCCATGCACGATTTGCGAGCTGCGCAGCGCGTAGTCATTGCCGGAGGCATACAAGGTGACGCGCTCGGCAGAGCCGCGTAGCGAATCAATGGCGTCGATGAAGTAATCGCGATCCACATCCGGCGCGGTGAATACGATCTGCCCGAAAATATGCTGCCGCTGCTCCGGCGCTCGTCTGGCCAGATACGTCTGCAACGCTTCGATCAAGGCGCGATTTCCCATGCTATGGGCCAGCAGGTGAATGCGTTCGGCTCCGGACAGCGCCACGACGGTGTCGAGGAAGTCGGCCATCTTGCGGCCGCTGATGCCGACTACGTTTTCATCGACGGTATACGCGGTTAAGCTGGCCTGCGACGGCCAGCTGTACAGCAGCGGTGTACCGTCTAAATCCAAATCGTAGGCCATTTGCGCGGCGCGTCTGGCCGCGTCTTCAAAGGTATTGTTGAATCCGTGCACGAAGATGAACAAGTCCTTGGAGGGTGAGTCCTTGACCTGCTGGCGCAGGGTGCGCACGAAGTCGCCCTTTGACAGGGGCGCTGTTAGGGCCGGCCGGCGATCCGATCGTGAGCACGCCGGCCGCGGATCCGAATTTGCTCGGGCGCATCGCCGCGCAGGCTTGGCTGAATCGCGTGCTGCCTGCGGGGAACGACAGTCTTGGTTTGCGCGCCGAGACCGACCCCGGCAGCCGCGGCAACACTTACGTGCAATGTGAATCGTTCGTCTTCGAGGTGCGTCTGCAAAAGCCCGCCTATGTGATGCTGCTCGACCTCGACAGTGAGGGTAATTTGACGGTGCTCTATCCGACTCGGGCATCGGAACGCCAAGTCGTTCCCGCCGGGGCGCCGCGCGCGATTCCCGGCACCGATCCGAAGGATCGAATATTGGTGACGGCACCGTTCGGCTCTGATCAGGTAGCAGTAATGGCGTTCGAGCGCTTGCCGGACTTTTTCGCAGAGCTGATCGGCGTGCAGCGGTTTGCGGCCGATGGCAGCCGTGCGGAGGCTCTCGCCAAGGGCTTGGCCAATGCCGCCGGCGCACTCAGCGTGCAACAAATCACCGTGCGCACCTATCCCGCGGCCGGCAAGGTCTTCTGCAGCTCATGACATTCACGTTGCATAAAGGGCGAAGCGCGGCGCAGTAGATTCTTGCGGTGGGGTTTATTCTCACCGCGAACAGGATTATCGCGCAGCCAGCTGCGCCGGCATTGCGCGCGCCCTTGCAGCCGTCGAATCACGCACTGATCATTACCGTTTCCGAATATCGGCGCAGTCCACTGCCGGGGGTGCTGATCGATCGCAAGCTGGGGCTGGAGTTGGCGCGGCGCTTTGGTGTGCCGCCGCAAAATATCGTGGAACTGTCGGAGGAGGAGGTCACCCGCGAGGGACTCAAACAGGCATTGGCAAGCATGAATCAAGTCATCATGCCCGGCGACAAGCTGTACATTTATTTCTCCGGGCACGGCGCCCGCTTCTTCAACAAGGCGACCGGGCAGTGCACTGAGAGCATCGTGATGCAGGACATGCACGTGGTCACGAACTTGGTGTTCGCCGGCATGCTGAAGCCCTTGAGCGCCAAGACCGATAAGACCATCGTCATGCTCGATTCGTGTCACTCGGGCGGGGTCGCGCGTGCGGCAAGTTCGCGCGAGATCGGTTCCGGATCTCAACTACGAGCAAAATTCAGCCCCGAAGCATCGAGCCCGCAGTGTTCGCTGGCAGTCAATGACCGCAGCTTTTCGCAGACTCGAGGCGCTGACCTCGACACCACCGACAACAATCTGGTGATTCTCGCTGCCGCGAGAAACAATGAGGTTGCCTGGGATACTTCGAAGGGCGGCGCACTCACGTACAATTTTGAGCAATGCCTCAATGGCGGTGCCGCTGATGCGGATCGCAGCGGTGCGCTCTCGATGCAGGAACTCAGCGCCTGCGTGCAGGCTCGGCTGGACCAGACCCAGGAAGATGCGGCGCGCCAGCATGTGATATTGGCCGGCAATGGCGCGCTTATTCCAACTTTTGAAGCTGCCGTCGCCGCAGCCCCGCTGCCGGCTGCCGCGTCCCCAGCCGCGCCGATGGCGGACCCGCTGGCAACCTTGAATGACATCTACGGCCAGCGGGACGATCGCTGGCAGGTGCAGGCAACTCTCGCGCCGCCGACTTTGAAAATAGGCAGCAATCTCGCAGTGTCGATTCGTTCGCAGCGCGACGGCTTCGTCTATCTGTTCTACCAAGGTACCCAGCCGGGCAGCTTTTACCTGCTGTTTCCCAATCAACTCGACTCGAACAATGCGATAGCGGCGAACCAGGAACTCAAGCTGCCGCGTCAGGACTGGAGCGTGACCGCCCTGGGACCCCGCGGCACCGATCACTTGCTGGTGATGATCACTGCGACGCCGCGGGATTTCTCGAGTCTTGCGCTGCCGGCCGAATACGTCAGCGCCGCCGGTCCTTTCGAGAAGATTCGGCCTACCGTGCAGGCAGTGGCGCGCATCAGTCAGATCGCGACCCTGTCTGCCGCCGCCGGCAAACCCTCGTGTCTGGTCACCGGCGATGCGCGCGATCTCGGGGTGGCGCGGCAGTGCTCCAACGTGTTCGGCGCCGGTCTGCTGAGCGTCGAGGAAACCGACTGAATGTCGGCTCCAGTTTCGCGCGCACCCGCTATTTCTGCTGTTCCAACGGGTAGGTGCGCGGCGCTTCGGCGCTCGGCGCGCCGGACGCATGCGCCGCGGACGCCGGCACGTCGGCCTGCGGTGCCGGTGAGCCGCGAACGGCAGTGTGCGTGGCTTGAGCCAATCGATCCAGAAAACGCTGTGCCGTCGCCGGTGCGGCCGGGGCCTGGCCCGAAAATATCTCGGTCGCGGTGACACCGTGCTTGGCGTATAGAGCGGCGTTCGCCGAGCGATCGATCGAGATCACGCTGCCATCCAGCGCAATGCCGCCGAACAATCCACGGGTGCGCGCATAGGAATAGATTTCCGCATTGAAACTCATGTCGGTAGCCGCCGAACCTTGCCGCCCGACGGGTCCGGTCGCGACCGACGCGTCCGCGCCCAAAGTCAGCTTGCCGCCGGCGATGCCTTCGATGCCGGCCTTGCTGGTGAACACCAACACGATGTCGGAGGATTGTGCCCCGGCCTGCAAGCCCCAGCTTCCGCCCGTGAGGGACACGAAGGACGGATTGCTCCAGGAAGAGTTGAGTTTATCGCGAACCACCAGCACGCCGTTGCCATGGCGGCCGCCGAAAAAGAAGGCGATCTTGGTGACGTCCGGTATGACGGCGATGCCGTAGGCGCGCGACAGCAGAGCATCCGGTATCTGGCTGTCGGGCATGTTCTGCACCTCTTCCAGCACCTCCGTGGCGGTCAGCAGGCGGCCCTCCTCGCGTGCGCCTGCGCGTGCAATATTTACAACTCCGGCTGCGACGACGGCAGAAAAAAGCAGCGTGGCGGCGATTTGTTTTTTAATGGACATCAAGACTCCTAGTTTGGCGTACGGAATCACGCCATCCGCTAAGGCGGACTCCGCGTGGGCTGCATAGTTCCGCAAGCTTACCGCTTGTCAGGCGCCGCGAGAACCCGTTGCGCTTCGGCATCGCGATGATGCGCGCGGTAGTACTCGACCAGGCGGGCGCTCGCCTGCTGTGTTGCAGGATGTTGCGGACCCATGGTTGCCAGCAGTTTGGAGCGCGCAGCCAGCAGCATCGGCTCCCCTTCCGCGGCGTTGTCGCGCTTGATCAGGATCCAGCCCAAACTTGCTTCGCTGCGTGCGGTGCGCCAGCTGTCGGGACCGGCCAATGCCGCATTCATTTCCAACGCGGTGCGCAGCTCCGCTTCCGCGGCGGGCAAGGATTCGCGCTGCAGCAGCACGTCGCCCAGCAGCTCATGAGTGGACGCTATATACAAATGGCGCGCCGGCAGGGACAGAGCATAGACGACGAGGGCCTGACGCGCGGTCGCCTCGGCGGCCACCAGATCGTTGGCTTTTAGTTTCAGGTTTGCCAACTCATCGAGATAGTATCCCACCATGTAGTAGGTCGGCCCGCGGGAGTCGCGTGTAACCTTCAGTGCCGTTTCGATGGCCGTCACGGCTCGCGGAATATCGTCCTCCCGCTCGTAGAGCACGCCCAAATCCGCTTCGATGGCGCCGATCCGCGGATTCTCCGCGCCGAATACGGTGCGCTCGATCTGCAAGGCTTCTTTCAGCACCTGCTCGGCTTCGCCATACTTGCCGCGCTGGGTGAGTATCGAGCCCAAGGTTGCCAGGGCAATGGCGTTGTCGGGATGGTTGCGGCTGAGCGTAGCCTGAAAAATGCCCAGCGCCTCGCGCTGGTAATGTTCAGCCAGCGGATAATCGCCCTTCCACACGGCTGCGGAGGCGAGGCCATTCAGCGCCGCGGCCGCCTGCAAAGTCTGATTGCCCAGCGCGGCGCGGTAAATATTCAGCGCCTTGCCGAACAGCTCCGCGGCACTGTCGGGATCGCTCTTTGCATCCAATTCAAAGGCACCGAACTGCACCAAGATGTC
>JANYIY010000143.1 GCA_025358615.1 Gammaproteobacteria bacterium
GGCCGCCCTGATTGCCCAAGGCACCACCCCCAATCAGCGCGTCGTGACGGCCACCCTCGCGACCCTGCGCGGCGCCGCGGCCGGTGCGCAGCTGCAATCACCGGCACTACTCGTGGTCGGCGATGTGGTCGCGCTGCAGCCTGCGCTCGCCTGGTTCAACGCCGCAGCGCACGCCGACCTCTCGCAGAGCGCCTGATTCAGCCGATTGCCTCGACAAAGCCTCTCTCCTTGATCCACTCCGGATTGAACAGTCGCGATTGATACTTCGCGCCGCCGTCGCACAGAATCGTGACGATGGTGTGCCCGTGACCCAATTGCTTCGCCAGCGTGACGGCTGCCGCGACATTGATGCCCGCAGTGCTGCCGAGCAGTAGTCCTTCTTCGCGCAGCAATCGATAAACGAAATGCATGGTTTGCGCATCGGAGATCCGCAGTGCATCATCGATCGGCGCGCCCTCGAGATTTGCGGTGACACGCCCGGTGCCAATGCCCTCGGTGATCGACGAGCCGCCATCGGTTTTCAATTCGCCGTCCTTGATGTAGTGATACAGCGCACTGCCGGGTGGATCCACGAGGACGATGCGCACCGCGTCGGACTTCGACTTCAGATAACGCGCAATGCCGGCCAGCGTACCGCCGGTGCCTGTGGAGGCACAGAAGGCGTCGATTTTGCCGTCCGTGTCGCGCCAAATCTCAGGGCCGGTCGATTCGAAGTGAGCGTCGCGATTCGCAGTATTGTCGAACTGATTGGCCCAGATCGCACCGGGCAGCTCCTGCGCCAGGCGTCCCGCCACCTTTTGGTATTGATTCGGATTGCTGTAGGGCACGGCCGGCACCTTGCGCAGTTGCGCCCCCAGCGCTTCGATGATTTGGTACTTCTCCGCCGCCTGGTTGTCGGGCATGACGATCACGCATCGATAGCCGCGCGCGTTGCATATATGCGCCAAACCGATGCCGGTGTTGCCTGCCGTGCCCTCGACCACGGTGCCGCCCGGCTGCAACAGTCCGCGTCGCTCAGCGTCCAAGACTATCCATTTGGCCGCGCGATCCTTGACGGAGCCACCCGGATTCATGAATTCAGCCTTGCCGAGAATTTCGCAGCCCGTCTCTTCGCTCAGCCGGCGCAGACGAATCAGCGGAGTGTTGCCGATCGCGCCCGTAAACCCGCCACTTATGCCCATCAAGTATCCTTGCCACTCAGTTCACTGTGCATTCTGACCATATCCAGCTCGCCGGTCCATTTGGCGACGACCAGGGTTGCAACGCCATTGCCGATTACATTGGTGAGCGCGCGCGCCTCCGACATGAATCGATCGATGCCGAGGATCAGCGCGAGGCCCGCCACCGGCAGCGTACCCACGGAGGACAGTGTCGCGGCCAGTACGATGAAGCCGCTGCCCGTGACGGCGGCAGCCCCCTTGGAGGTCAGCATCAGCACTGCCAGCAGCGTGAGTTGCTGCAGCAGATTCATCGGTGTGTTGGTAGCCTGCGCAATGAACAGCGTGGCCATGGTCAGATAGATCGAGGTGCCGTCGAGATTGAACGAGTAGCCCGCGGGAATCACCAGCCCAACCACCGATTTTCCGGCGCCGAGCTTCTGCATCTTGGCAATCATGCGCGGCAGCACGGACTCAGAGGATGAGGTGCCGAGGACAATGAATAATTCATCGCGGATGTATTTGACGAACCGCCAAATGCTGAAACCGTGCAGACGCGCCACCAGCCCGAGCACGCCGAAGATGAAGACCAGACAGGTGGCGTAGAAGCACCCCATCAGAAACCCCAGCGACAGCAGCGAGCTGAACCCGTACTTACCGATGGTGAACGCCATGGCGCCGAAGGCGCCCAAGGGCGCCAACCTCATGACGATGCCGACGATGCCGAACAGCACCTGCGACAGGCCGTCGATAAAAACTAAGATCGAGGCGCCGCGCGACCCTAAGCGTTGCAGCGCAAAGCCGAACAACACCGCGAACAGCAGAACCTGAAGAATCTCGCCCTTGGCAAAGGCATCGACCACCGTGGTGGGAATGACATTGAGAAGAAACTCAGGGATCGACTGCAATTTCTTCGGGTCGGCATAGGCCGCCACGGAGGCGGTATCGAGCGTACGCGGATCGACGTTCATGCCACTGCCGGGCCGCAGGACATTGACGACCACCAAGCCCACGAGCAGGGCGACGCTGCTCATGACCTCGAAGTAGAGCAGCGCCAGCCCGCCGGTTTTCCCGACCTTCTTTACCTCCTCGACGCCGGCAATGCCCGTCACCACCGTGCAGAAAATCACCGGTGCGATCAGCATCTTGATCAGCTTGATGAAGCCGTCGCCCAGGGGTTTCATGGCAGCGCCGGCCTGCGGATAAAGCGCGCCCAATAGCACGCCCAGCACAATGGCGACGACGACCTGGAAATAGAGGGAACGGAGCAGTCTCTTCACGCGCGCAAACTCTAAACTATTTCAGATGCAGCTCGAGGAGGGGCCGATAAAAGAATCCCCGGACTTGCCGGGGAATTCGAGTGGAACAGGTGCTAGGTAAAAACCCGACACGTCCGTCATTGGAAGATACGTACCGGCATTGCCACTACGTTCGACCTTGTTTGTATCGATCCAGTGTTGCAACTAAGTAACGCTGGTTAGAAATGCATGCTGCGTCGACGGAACAATAATAGCAGATACTTTAACCAAATCCAATAGTTATAGAGCAGTGATGGATTATTGCTGCGCTATGTCAAATCTCCTGTCATTTTGTGACATACAAACAACAGTCAGCCCTGAACTCAGGGCCAACGCGCGGCCTGCTCGGCAAAGGACTTCGACGCGGCATGCACCACGCAAAATCGCTGGCCTGTCGGCGCTTCCATCACCCACCAGGAATGAACGGCCTGTACCCGCTTTGCCCCCAATCGCTCCAAGCGGCGAACTTCGGCCTCGATGTCGTCGGTTTCGATATCGAGGTGCACACGGCTGGGATGGCTCACCCTCTGCACCTCGATATTCAGTCCATGCGCTGCATCCTCGAGCCCCTTGTACAGCGCGGCTTCTTCGGCCGGTAGCTCGCGCAACGGCATGCCGAGCGCGCCGCTCCAGAAATCGGCGGCCCCGGCCAGATCGTCGGTCTGGCAATCGATGATGAATCCCGCCAGTTTGCTTTTATGCATCGCATCCTCCAAATTTGCTTCACCCACGAGGAAGAATCCATGAAATATTTGCACACAATGGTACGCGTGACGGATATCGAGCATTCGTTGCGCTTCTATCGCGACGCGCTCGGCCTGCGCGAATTGTCGCGCCGGGAATTCGACAAGGGCCGCTTCACATTGGTGTTCCTGGCGGCGCCGGGCGACGAAGAGGCGCAAGTCGAACTGACTTACAACTGGGATCCCGAACCGTATCCGAGCGGCCGCAACTTCGGGCATCTGGCGTATGCGGTCGACGACATCTACGCCGCGTGCCGGCGCCTGATGGAATACGGCGTCACCATCAACCGGCCGCCGCGCGACGGCCACATGGCCTTCGTGCGCTCACCGGATAATGTCTCGATCGAATTGCTGCAGAAGGGTGCGGCGCTGGCACCGGCCGAGCCGTGGTCATCGATGCCCAATAGCGGCGCCTGGTAGACCCCTCGGCGTGGTGATTTTGAACGGTTCGCAGGGCTTTGGGTGACGGGGAGCCTGGCGACAACGGAAAGGCACAGTTGTCGCCAGGC
>JANYIY010000169.1 GCA_025358615.1 Gammaproteobacteria bacterium
GAGCTGGTTGTAGAAGAAGCCGCTGCTGTCATCGAGCCACTGGGGATTGGCGTCCTGAGTGTTGGGGATTTGTTCGGTCAACAACCCGCCGTCGGCAACCGTGAGAATGTGCAGCAGGGAATCCTCGCTGCCGTTCTTCGAGAGACCGTACACGACATGCCTGCCGTCGGGTGATGCCCGCCACCAGTCGAGCGATACATGGCCCTGTGTGCCGCCGGACAGGGTGGGATCGACCAACACCCGGTCGGGGCCCTGCGCTCCCTGACGCACGAACAGTTTGAAATTGTCCGCGCCCTTGGGCCGCTGTGTGAAGAAGATCATGCCACCGGCCCGCTGTACACGGCTGGTCGCCACGGTGTCGCCGGATAGTTGCTGAATGCGCTTGAGCAGGGACGCGCGCGTCGGCAGCTTGTCGAGCACGGCGCGGGTGTGGTCGTTCTGTCCCTTCAGGTATGGCAACCATTCAGGGTCCTTATCGTTCTCCATCCAGCGGTACGGGTCGCTCAGCGTTTCACCGAAGTAGGTGTCGTGGACTACGTCGATGCGCGCCACCGGAGGCGTCGCGGCGGAGTGGGAGGGGGCAATGGATGCGGCCGGCAAGGCATGGGGCAACAGCGTCATCGAGAAGACGCCGGTGGTGCCCACCAGGAATTGTCGGCGGTCGAATCCATTATTCATAAAACTCTACCTTGGGGTATCTTTTTTAACTCTCGCCAACTGGGGCGAGCGGCAGTGAGCCCAGCAATTCCGCCGCACCGTTCCACAATACTTGAATGCCGATGCAGAACAACAGAAACGCAGACAGCCGCACGACGATGGTAGTTCCCGTTACGCCCATCAATCCGGCGAGGCGAGCCGAGTTTCGATAAAAGAGGTACACCAGGGCGGAAAGCAGCGCCACCGCAGCCAGTGTTTCTACGAAGAATTCCAGCGACGAGGCATGGAAGCCGCGGGGTCGGTTGGCGCCCAAGGATATCGCCACCGAGATCGTGCCGGGCCCGGTGGTCAGCGGCATGGTGAGCGGATAGAAGGCCAGGCGGCTTGGCGGCACATCCATCGAGCGCGGGCTGGGTGTCTCGCTGCGGCGCTGCTCGGTGGCGTCCGGCTCGTTCAGCATGCGCCAGCCGGCAGCGGCAACGACGATGCCACCGGCAACCCGTAGCACTGGGATGGAGATACCGAAGAAACTCAATACATAGGCGCCGACATACAGCGATACGCTCACGATGCAGAAGGAGTAGATCGCGACCCAGCGCGACACTTGCGCGCGCACCCGCGGATCGAGTTCGCGCGTGGCGCCGAAGAAAATGAACGCGCCCGACAGCGGGTTGACGATGGAGAAAAGCGCTCCGAACGCCAGCAGAAAGGTCGCGAGGGTAGCTAATTGCATTATCCGCCACTGCCCTCCGTTTCGCGAAGCCGGTGACTATCCGACGCTACCAGTTCGAATCCGTAGACGCGCCGCAACTGGCTGATTTTCTCCAGAGTCTGCCGCTTGAACGGGGGCTTGTTCTCCAGGGCGTGCAGCGCAATGCCTTCGAGCAGGTCGCCCAAGGAGAGGTCAAGGTATTCCGCCAGCCCTTTGAGTACTTTGAGTAGCCCCTTTTCCAGCCGCACTCCGGATTGTACGCGTTCGACTTCGCGCGGCGCCGGAGGGGGCGCGGACTTCTTGGCGGTCATGGCAAATCCTCAAATAAATAGCTGAGTCAAAGGCCTGGGCGCAATGATCGCAGGTTTACGGCCGGCACACCTACATTTGCTGGTGGGCCTGGCGGTATGGTATGTTGGTACCAATGTACCAAATTGGAATCGAAGGTGTCGTCATGCCGGCAGAACCGCGCAGCCAGAATCGCAGCTTCCACTTGGACGCGCCTCTCGCCAGAGTCATGCCGCTGTTCACGGCCCGCGGCGAGCGCGAATGGGCACCCGGGTGGGATCCGACCATGCTGAGCGGCACCGAGCAGCGCGGCAGCGCGTTTCGAACCGTGAACCCTGAGGGTCGAAGCACCACATGGATCGTGATTGAACATCGGCCGTTCGAGGGGCGCGTGAGTTATGCCCGGATGGTGCAAGACTCCAATATAGGACTGGTCGACGTGGATTGCGCGGAGCCGGCGTCGGGAGGCACGGATGTGAGCGTGACGTACACCTTGACGCCGCTGTGTGCGGAGGCGGAAGGTTTCGTGCGCCACTTTTTGTCCGTGGAGGCATACGTTCAAATGATTGAGGAGTGGCGCGTCGCGACGAGCGCAGCGCTGCGCGGGACTTAGACCTCGCGGGTGAAAGTCCAGGCGCAGATCAGCGCAAGGATGAGCATGGGCACGAAGGCGGCGAACACCCAGAAGGCCGCGGCCTTTGCGGCTGCGATGGAGATGCCCGCGGCGAGTCCGGACAGATTGGCGGCGATGCCCACCGCGGCGGCTCCTACCGCGTAGCCGATACGCTGCATGGTATCGGGCGACGTCACCGCCAGCGGGCGTTCGGCTTCATCCGAGCAGCGCGCCATGCGATGCACGATGGATGGCCAGCACAAACCAAATCCGAACCCTTGCAGCAGCGCGCACAGGATCATCCCCGGCAATAGGCCCGCCGGTACTGCAAGGGCGAAGCCGCCGGCGCCGAGCGCGACCAAGCTGGCGCCCGACCGAATCAGCCAGCGGCCGGCGGATATCGGAGCCTTCGAGACCGCCACGGTGGCCAGGCTCCAAGCCACCGCTTCGCCTGCCAGAATGTATCCCGAAACAATCGGCTGGGTGCCGAACAATATCTTTAGGATCAACGGGCCGTATGCCCAGAATCCCGTGGTCGCGACCGACAGGGCGAATACCATGATGAGCCCCGCGCTCACAGGATGGCGGAAATCCAAAAGGCGTGCTGGAAACAGACGGGAGTTCGCGCGACGATCGAGTCGCGCCGCGACGTATAGCAGGGCGGCGCCCACTATGGAAC
>JANYIY010000174.1 GCA_025358615.1 Gammaproteobacteria bacterium
CGATTGCCGCCGAAAGCCGCGACCTCATCGATCGTGCGCGCCGCGGTTCGCTGCTGCGCGAGGAAATCAGCGGCGGCTCGTTCACCATCTCCAATCTGGGCATGTATGGCGTGACGCGGTTCGACGCCATCATCAATGCTCCGCAGGTGGCCATACTGGCGGTGGGCGCACTGTCGCAGCGCCCCGTGGTGCGTGGCGGCGTGTTGGCCGTCGCCGAGGTTGTCACGCTGACCCTGTCCGCGGATCATAGAGTGGTGGACGGCGCGGTGGGCGCAGCCTTCTTGAGTACGCTACGCGCACTGCTCGAGAAGCCGGAGTCGCTGTAGTCACCGATGCAAATCCAGCCGCGCGAGGCGCTGTTCCGCGGTTCGGGAGGCAGAGTTTTGCGAGAGGTTTGTGTTCATCCGCGAGGTTCTCCATGAATGCCGAAGGCCGCTACTACGAGGACCTTGTCATCGGCGAGGTGCTCGAGTCAAGCGCTCGCAGCATTTCGCTCGACGAACTGTTGGAATTCGCCACTCGCTACGATCCGCAGTACTTCCACGCCGATCCACTCGCCGCCAAGCAGTCGATCTTTGGCGAGGTCATTGCATCGGGCATTCATAGCGCCGCCATTTGGCGGGCGCTCGATCACGAAATCAGCGGCGACATACGCTGGATCTGCGGCGTGGCCTGGGAAGACGTGCGCTGGCCGCATCCCGTGCGCGCGGGCGATACGCTACGCGCGCGCGCTGAAGCACTATCCAAGAGATTGAGCGGTAAGGATTCGAGTCGCGGCATTGTCGAATACCGCTATACACTGCTCAATCAACGCGACGAGACGGTATTCACCTGTCGCAGCATCAATCTGGTGGCGCGGCGACAAACCCTGTAGCCTCGGTAAAATAATCCGTGCCTCGCAAGGAGTCTCCTATGAACGCTGCGAATGCCTCAATCGATCTGGACGCACTGGTAGTGCAGCAGCGCAAGGGCAGCATCGCGTATCTCACGCTCAACCGTCCCGCCCAATACAATGCGTTGTCGGAAGAGATGTTGGCGGCGCTGCATACTGCTTTCGATGAGCTGGCGGTGGATACATCGGTACGTGTCGTCGTGCTAGGCGGTGCCGGCAAGGCCTTCTGCGCGGGCCACGACCTCAAGCAGATGAAGGCCAACCCCAGCTTGGAGTACTACCAGCAGCTGTTCGACGATTGCAGCCGCATAATGCTGCGGATACAGGCATTGCCGCAGCCGGTCATTGCGCGCGTGCACGGTATCGCCACCGCCGCCGGCTGCCAGCTCGTGGCCATGTGCGATCTGGCAGTGGCGGCCGATGATGCCCGTTTCGCGGTGTCCGGCATTAATGTAGGCCTCTTCTGCGCCACTCCCTCGGTTGCACTGGCGCGCAACGTCGGCAGAAAAGCGGCATTCGAGATGTTGGTGACCGGCGCGTTCATCGACGCGCCTACCGCGGTGCAGCGTGGGCTGATCAATCGCTGTGTGGCGCCCGATCGACTCGACTCTGAAATCGACAGACTGGCGGCCGCCGTCGCCGCCAAACCGCCCTCGGCGATTGCCGAGGGCAAGGCGCTGTTCTACCGTCAGCTGGAATTGGGCGTTGCGGCGGCCTATCGGCTCGCCGGGCAGTCGATGGCCGACAATATGATCGACGACGTCGCGCAGGAGGGCGTTGCGGCGTTCATCGACAAGCGCGCTCCGGACTGGCAACCGAAGCCGGTGTAATGTTGCAAATTCGCTCAATGGCCGCGAGGGTTTTGGGCATTCTTTTAGGTGCACCGGTTCTCTAAAATACCTTTATAAGCCTGATACTCTGGCCTCCCAGAACGTGAGCACCCCATGAGCGCCGTCTCCATCGCCGCCAAGCCGGCTTCCTACCAACCCGCCAACAAGGTCAGGTTCGTTACCGCAACCTCTTTGTTCGACGGACACGACGCCTCCGTCAACATCATGCGCCGGGTCATGCAGGCGTCCGGGGCCGAAGTGATTCACCTCGGCCATAACCGTTCGGTACAGGAAATCGTCAGTGCCGCCCTGCAAGAGGACGTGCAGGGAGTAGCGATCACCTCCTACCAGGGCGGGCACGTCGAATTCTTCAAGTACATGATGGATCTGCTGCGCCAGAACGGCGGCGACAACATCAAAGTGTTCGGCGGCGGCGGCGGGGTTATCGTGCCGGCGGAAATCCGCGAGCTTCAGGCCTACGGTGTGACGCGCCTGTATTCCCCCGAAGACGGCGCCAAGCTGGGCCTGCAAGGCATGATCGATGATGTCATACGCACCAGCGACTACGATTTGTCCGCACTGGCCCCGGCCGAAGCAGTGGCCCTGGATGCGCTGCGTTCAGGAAACCGCAGGTCTCTGGCCCGGGTCATCACGGCGGTTGAAAATCGGACCTATGCGATGCGCGCGCGTCAGACGCTGCTGCAGGCGGCGGCCGGCATCAAGACCCCCATCCTGGGAATCACCGGGACCGGCGGGGCCGGCAAATCCTCGCTGACGGACGAGCTCATTTTAAGATTGCGCCTGGATCAGGACGATAAGATCCGCGTGGCTGTCATCTCCATCGATCCGTCGCGCAAGCGCACCGGCGGTGCCTTGTTGGGCGATCGCATTCGCATGAACGCCATCGAGTCAGACAGGATTTTTATGCGCTCTCTGGCGACGCGCGATACCGGTACCGAGATCTCAGCCGCGCTACCGGAAGTTCTGGCCTGCTGCAAGATCAGCGGCTTCGATCTGATCATCGTGGAGACCTCCGGCATTGGCCAGGGCGAATCCGCCATCGTCCCGCTGGTGGATACCTCGCTCTACGTCATGACTCCGGAATTCGGTGCAGCCTCGCAGCTGGAAAAAATCGACATGCTCGATTTTGCCGACTTTGTCGTCATCAACAAGTTTGACCGCAAGGGCTCCGAGGATGCGCTGCGCGACGTACGCAAGCAGTATCAGCGCAACCACGAGTGGTTTTCCCAACCTCCGGATAGCATGCCGGTGTTCGGCACCATGGCCTCGCGCTTCAACGACGACGGGGTCACCGCGCTGTACCAGGCCATCGTGCCGCGCCTCACGGAAAAAGGTTTGAAACTGGCACCACCTAGGCTGCCCAGAGTGGCGGTCAAGTCCTCGTCGCGCGGCCGCGCCATCGTCCCTCCGGAGCGCGTGCGCTATCTTGCGGAAATTTCCGAGTCGGTGCGCGATTTTCACCGCTTCATCGGCCGCCAGGCGCGCATCGCTCGCGAGCGCCAGTCGCTCAGGGTGTCGAAAGATTTGTTTGCCGCGTCGCGCTTCAGTCTCACGGGCTTCGATGAGCTGCTGGCGGCAAAGAGCGCCGAACTCGACCCGGGGGCCGGCAAACTGCTCGAACAGTGGCCCAAGACCCGGGAGCTGTATGCGCAGCCCGAGTATGTGGTGAAAATCAGCGACAAGGAGATTCGCACCAAGCTTACACATCAGTCCCTGGCCGGGACCGAAATCCGCAAGGTCTCGTTGCCGCGCTTCGAGGACGACGGGGAGGTCTTGCGTTTCCTGCTGAAGGAGAATGTTCCCGGTTCCTATCCCTATACGGCCGGAGTATTCGCTTTCAAGCGCGAGGGCGAAGACCCCACCCGCATGTTCGCCGGCGAGGGGGATGCCTTTCGCACCAATCTGCGTTTCAAGCGCGTGTCGGAGGGAATGCCGGCGCACCGGTTATCTACGGCCTTTGATTCCGTGACGCTGTACGGTTGGGATCCGGATCTGCGCCCGGACATTTATGGCAAGGTGGGCAATTCCGGCGTCTCGATCGCAACGCTGGATGACATGAAGGTGCTGTACTCGGGCTTCGATTTGTGCGCGCCGACGACGTCGGTGTCGATGACCATCAACGGGCCGGCGCCGATGATCCTGGCCATGTTCATGAATACCGCCATCGATCAGCAGTTGGCCAAATTCCAGCAGCAGAACGGCCGTGAGCCGACCGCGGACGAATATCAGAAGATCAGGGCGTGGACCTTGTCGACCGTGCGCGGCACCGTACAGGCCGATATCTTGAAGGAAGATCAGGGCCAGAATACCTGCATTTTTTCCACCGAGTTC
>JANYIY010000209.1 GCA_025358615.1 Gammaproteobacteria bacterium
CGAAGCCGAGGCCGCCAAGCCGCGAAGTTAAAGCTCCCCGTGAATTCCCCCGACACCATTGTCGCCATCGTCAGCGCGCCGGGCCGTGGCGCCGTTGGGGTCATTCGAGTATCGGGCCGTCAGGTAACGCAAATTGCGAGCGCCGTTCTCGGCAGCGTACCCGCCCCGCGCCAAGCGCACCTCGCCAGCTTTCTGGACGCGCGTGGCGATGCCATCGACGAAGGATTGGCGCTGTACTTCCCTGCGCCCGCCTCGTACACCGGCGAACCTGTATTGGAATTGCAGGGGCACGGCGGCACGCTGGTTCTGGATCTGCTGATGCAGCGGCTGCTCGAGCTGGGCTGCCGTATGGCGCGGCCCGGCGAATTCAGCGAGCGCGCCTTCCTCAACGGCAAGATCGACATCGCTCAGGCCGAAGCCATCGCCGACCTGATCGGCGCAGGCACCGCCGCTGCCGCTCGAGCCGCCGTGCGCTCGCTACAGGGCGAGTTCTCCGCGCGCGTCGATGATTTGAAAACCAAGATCACGGCGTTGCGCGTCTACGTCGAGGCCGCCATAGACTTTCCCGACGAAGAGATCGATTTCCTGTCCGACCGGTCTTTGCAGCAGCGGCTGAGCGCCGTATTCGAAGGCTTTGACTCCCTCAAGCAGGCAGCCCGTCAGGGCGCGCTGTTGCGAGAGGGCCTGACGGTCGTCATCGCCGGCCGGCCCAATGCCGGAAAATCCAGCCTGCTGAACAAGCTCGCGGGGGAGGAGGTCGCCATCGTCACGGACCAGCCCGGGACCACTCGTGATGTGCTGCGCCGGCAAGTGCATCTCGACGGCCTGCCGCTGAACCTGGTCGATACCGCCGGGTTGCGGCGCGCGACCGATGTGGTCGAGGGCGAAGGGGTGCGGCGCGCGCGCCAGGAAATTGCTCGCGCCGACCGCGTGCTGTACATCGTGGATGCGGCCACGGTAGGCGATGCGGCGGCAGGCGGCTTCCCTGCAAACCTCGCCGATCTTGGCGATCCCGAGCTGGCAGGACTGCCCACGGGTGTGCCGGTTACGCTGGTATTCAACAAAATCGATTTGCTCAGTACAACGCCGGTCCTGGACCTGGCTGTCGTCCCCCCACGAGTATTTATCAGTGCTCTTACCGGAGCGGGAATCTCCCTTCTTCGAAATCATCTCAAAATGAGTGCCGGCTACCTCGATTCCGATTCTGGGGCGCTCGCCGCACGCCGTCGGCATCTTGATGCGCTGACTCGCGCTCGCGAGCATGTCCAATGCGCCGCAGATACTTTGGCGAACACACGGGCTTTCGAGTTATTCGCGGAGGATTTGAGGCTGGCCCAGCACGCCTTGGGCGAAATCACCGGCGAATTCACGAGCGATCAGCTGCTCGGCGAGATTTTCGGCAGCTTCTGTATCGGAAAGTGACCGGCAGAACATCGCCGCCGAGATGTCTCGCCGCAGGGTCAAACGCCGTGTTTACGCCGCTGCAGGTCGCCTAATTCGGAGCTATCGATGGAACGCGCCAAGCGGGCCGAGACCCCCAGGGCTGCCAAAACGGTGACCGTGACCAGCGCGGTGATGACGGGGTAATGCCAGAACAGCCAGACCATGGTGCTGGCGGATAGCGCCAAAATCGCCATTAGCAGGGCAATATTCGTCCGCGTTTGTGCCACGTCACTCATGCCAGCTCCCCTAAGGATCTAATATTGTGAACTACGTCACATCTTATACCTGGTGCGTTGCTAAACGACCATATAGCAAAACCCCTAATATCCTGGATGGTCGATTCGTGAGGCGGGCATCGACTAGCCGAGCATGGTTTCGCGTCGCCAGTGGCGGGCGGTCAGCGTGATTAGCACTGCGGCCAGCGTCAGCGACGCTGCGCCGGATACCCAGACGTCGAGAGCGTCCACCGGTTCGTCCTTGAGCACGCTGGTCATCAGCAAGTGCTGGCTCAAGGAGGGTATGAACATCAATGAAGCCTGGGTTTTCAGGGAATAAATGCTGGCAAATGCGATGGGCAGTGTCGGCACCAGCAGCACGCTGGTGAGGTAAGTCTGCGCCTCGCGATAGCTGCGGGTAAAGGACGCAACGAGGGTCATGAGGGCGGCGCCCAAGGGTACAAAGGGCAGGCAGATGGCGAACAGCCTCAGCGCCGTGCCGAACCCGAGGTTGGCGCTCATCCCGAGTTTCTCCAGCGGCACAAAACGGAACGCGACGACGAAGCCCGTCAGGCTCAGAGCCAGTGATAGGCACATATAAGCGCAGGTTGCCATAATCTTGCCGCCCACCAGGCTGGCGCGCGCCACCGGCAGGCTGAGCAATGCCTCCAAGGATCCGCGTTCCCGCTCTCCGGCTGTGGAGTCGATGGCGAGATATAGGCCGCCCATCAGCACGGCGAACAACACGAAGTAGGTCATGAAGCCCAGCACCGCCACGGCTCGTCCGGCGGGAGTGGCGACATCGACTTCATTGACTGCCACCGGCACCGCGAGCAGCGGACTCACGCCGCGCACTTGCAGACGCAGCTGCGCAATGCCGCTGGCGTAGCTGCCCAGGATGAGTCGTATGCGATCAACGCTCTTGCGAGTTTGCGAATCCGAACTGTCGGCGACCAACAGCACCGGCGC
>JANYIY010000219.1 GCA_025358615.1 Gammaproteobacteria bacterium
GTGATGGCGACGATCAATCAAATGATCGAGCAGGATACCGCGGTGTTGGTGGTCGAGGAGATGGGCCATACGGCGGTGTTGCGCAAGGAAAATATCATCGAGGACGATTTGCAGGGCGAAACCGATTCCTCGCTCGAGGTGGTGCCGCGTCCGCCGGTCGTCACCGTGATGGGCCACGTCGATCACGGCAAGACGTCGTTGCTCGACTACATACGCCGCACCAAGGTGGCGGCGGGCGAAGCCGGCGGAATTACCCAGCACATCGGCGCATACCACGTGGAAACCGCGAAGGGCATGGTCACCTTCTTGGATACCCCGGGTCACGCCGCATTCACCTCGATGCGCGCACGCGGCGCGCAGGTCACGGACATCGTGATTCTGGTGGTGGGCGCCGACGATGGCGTCATGCCGCAGACCATCGAAGCCATCCAGCACGCCCAAGCGGCCAAGGTGCCGATCGTGGTGGCGCTCAATAAGATGGACAAGCCGGAGGCGGATGCCGAAAAGGTCAAGCAGGAATTGACGAAGTACGGCGTCATACCCGAGGAGTGGGGCGGCGAGAATATTTTCGTGCCGGTGTCGGCGCGAACCGGGCAGGGCGTGGAGCAGCTGCTCGACAGCATTCTGCTACAGGCCGAAGTGCTTGAATTGAAGGCGCCAACCACCGGCCTCGCGGCTGGCTATGTGATCGAGTCGAGTCTTGAGAAGGGCCGCGGCGCCGTCGCCACGGTGCTGGTGTTGCGCGGCACGTTGAAGCTGCGTGATCCGTTGCTGATCGGCCAGGAATTCGGGACCGTACGGGCGCTGTTCAACGAGGCGGGGCAGCCGGTCGATTCGGCGGGCCCATCGATTCCTGTGGTGGTGCTGGGTCTGTCGGGCGCGCCGAATGCCGGCGATGAATTGCTGGTGGTCGAGAGCGAGCGCAAGGCGCGCGATGTGGCCATGCACCGTCAGGCCAAGTCGCGCGACGTCAAGCTGGCGCAGAAGAGCGCGAACATGCAGGACGTGTTCTCCACCATGGGTGAGACCAAGGCTAATTTGGTGCAGATCCTGCTCAAGGCCGACGTGCAGGGCAGCGCCGAGGCATTGCGCGAGGCGCTGAATGGACTGTCGACCGGCGAAGTTGCCGTGAATATCGTGGCTTCCGGAGTCGGCGGTCTGACCGAATCAGATGTCACCCTGGCTGCCGCGTCCAAGGCGCGAATTATCGCCTTCAACGTGCGCGGCGATGCGGCGGCCCGCGCAGCGATCAAGGAACACGGCGTCGATGTCCGCTACTACAGCATCATTTATGAAGCCATCGATGACATCAAAGCGGTGCTCACGGGCATGCTGGCGCCCGAGGTCAAGGAGCAGATTGTGGGACTGGCGGCGGTCCGCAGCGTGTTCCGTTCCAGCAAATTCGGCACGGTTGCCGGGTGCATGGTGATCGACGGCTACGTGCGGCGGAACTTTCCGATTCGCGTGCTGCGCAACAACGTCGTCATTTTCGAAGGCGCTTTGGAATCCCTCAAGCGCTTCAAGGATGACGTCAACGAAGTGCGCGCGGGCACCGAGTGCGGCATCGGCGTAAAGAACTACAACGATGTGCAGGAAGGCGACCAGATCGAGTGCTACTCACGGGTGGAAGTGGCGCGCACGCTGGCGTCGCCCCCAATTTCTTGACACCAATATCGGACGGGGTCCTTAGACTCCGTTAAGTTCGGCGCGTAGCGCCTGGTTATGCTGGAACAATCATGGCTAAAGATAATCCGCGTGCGCGTCGGCTGGGTGAACAGATCCAGCGCGAGCTGGGAGAGTTGCTGCGGCGCGATGTCAAGGACGAGCGCATCGGCAATGTCACCATCACCGCTGTGAGCGTCACCGGAGATCTGCGCACCGCCCGGGTGTACTACCTGGTTTTTGGCAAGGACGGGCCCGATCCCAAGGTACAGCGAGGACTGGAAAGCGCCGCCGGGTTCTTACGCAATGCCTTGTCGAAATCGCTGATGATCCGCTACACGCCCACTTTGAGTTTCGAACTTGATACGTCTATCGAACACGGGGTGCGTCTCACGCAGCTGATCGACTCGGTTACGCGGGGCGAGAAGGCGGACTTGTCGGCCGACGCCTCCCCCGAGGACGGCCACGTGATCGACGCAGGCTGATGCAACTCGGCATCGCGAGCGGCGCTTAGTGCCGGCCGACATCCACGGCATTCTCCTGCTCGACAAGCCGTTGGGCGTGAGTTCGGCCGGCGCAGTCGCGCGCGCCAAGTACCTGTTCAATGCCCGCAAGGCAGGGCATAGCGGTTCGCTCGACCCGCTGGCTTCGGGAATGTTGCCCATTTGTTTTGGCGAAGCGACGAAATTCGGTGCGCAGCTGCTCGACGCCGACAAGAGCTACCGCGTGACGGCGCGCCTGGGGCAGCGCACGCCGAGCGCCGATCGCGAATCCGAAGTCATCGAACGCCGCGAGCTGGCGCCGTACTCGCTGCAGCAATTCGTTGACGCGCTCGAATCATTCCCTCGTCAATACGCCCAGGTGCCGCCCATGCATTCGGCGCTCAAGCAAGAGGGCAAGCCATTGTACGAATATGCGCGCGCCGGCATCACGCGCGAGCGCGCGGCGCGCGACATCGTCATCCACGACATGCGCCTCCTCGATTGGCAGCCGCCGGATTTGTCATTCGACGTTAGCTGCACGAAGGGCACTTACATACGGGTTCTGGCCGAGGACCTGGCGGCACAACTCGGCACAATCGCCCATTTGGCGGCATTGCGCAGACTCGACGTCGCGCCCTTTGCTGCGCAACCGCAATGGACTTTCGAGGCCCTGGAATCGATGAGTGCGGAGCAGAGGCGCGAGGTGCTGCTGCCGGTCGATGCCGCGCTCAGCGCCTGGCGGCGATTCGATCTGTCGGCAGCGGGGGTGAGTGCATTCCGGCAGGGACAGACGATATCCGTCCCGGTGGAATCCCCGGGTACCTTACCCGGTTCCGCACCGGGAGCCGGCCCCGGTAAGATGCGTATCTATGCGGCAGGCTTGGGATTTCTGGGTTTGGGGGAGATCGAGGCCACAGGCCGTTTGGTGCCGCTGCGACTTATTGCCAACTCTGCTTGAGGGCGGGTGCCGCGACGCGTACAATGCGCGCCTTCTTAAAGGGTCTAAGTTATTGATTGAGGTTTGATTTAATGCCACTTACTCGCGAAGAAAAGACGGGCGTCGTCGGTAAATTCCAGCGCAGCGCGCAAGACACCGGTTCCCCCGAAGTTCAA
>JANYIY010000227.1 GCA_025358615.1 Gammaproteobacteria bacterium
ACTTCTCGGCGGCCGACGAATTCTTGAATCAGAACGGGTCGGCTGGACTCAATGTCAAATGGGAGGCTGCCGACGACATTACCGTGGTATTCGACGGTCACCATTCCACGGCGGATTCGGGCGGCGGCGCGTCGGGCAACAATAATTTCGGCATCGTGGGCCAAAATCCACAGTTGTCGCTGAACAAGTTCTTCTCGCTGGGCAATACGCAAATTCCGACCACGGCCTGGACCTATAAGTCGCCGTACAACACCGGTAACTTGACCACTTCGACCATCGATCCCTTGTTCGGCCAGGCCAACAACAATGTCTTCAGGACCGTGATCGATGAATTAAGGCTGGATGCAACCTGGAAGAACACGTCGCAGAGCGGCCTGAAGTCCATCACGGCCGGCGTTGACTTGAAGCGCATGACCACGGACGCGGAATCTTTCAACAGCGGCAATTTCCCCTGGGGCTACTACAATCCGGTCGATATCGGCCTGATCCCCGGGAGCGCCTTCACCAAGGTGTCGAGCTGCAGCATTCTGAAATCCTTCTCCGGCGGCGGCTGCGGCATTGCTGTGCCGTACTTCTATAGCTTCCCGCTGGGCGCCGCCATTGCGGCAACGCAGCCGGGCGGCAGGTTGAACCCGCCCCCGGCCGGCTCACTGCCCGGCACCCCGGGAACGCCCGACGGCAACTTCCCCGCCTACACATTCGCGCAAAACGGTTCGCCGACGAATGACGATCACATCAAGGAAAATACGCCGGCGCCCTATGTCGAGATGAATTTCGATACCGACTTCGACGGCATGCAGTTCAAGGCCTTGGCGGGCTTGCGCTACGAACACAGCACCGTCACCGCGAACAGCCTGCAGAAGGTGCCGACCTCGATTCAGTGGAATAACCCGACGGAGTTCTCCACCAACTATGCCTCGAGCGCTACGTACAGCAGTGTGCGTTCGTCGTATGACGAGTTCTTGCCCAGCCTGGATACCAGTTTGCAGGTGTTGCCGGATGTGCTGCTGCGCGCCTCGTACAGCAAGACCATCAGCCGCTCGGACTTGAATTCCATGATCGGCACCACCTCGGTGACCAATTCGCCGAAGCCCGGTTCGCGCACTGCCACCGCCGGCAATCCCGGACTGCTGCCCTTCGAGTCGAATAACTTCGACCTGGCGGCCGAGTGGTACTACGCCAAGGATAGCTACCTATCGGCGAACTGGTTCACCAAGCATGTGACCAACTTCTTGACGCAGACGACGACGCAGGGACCTTTGTTCGGTATCACGGATCCGAATGCGGGGGCGCGGGCGACTAAGGCTCAGGCCGAACTGGTTGCGGCGGGCCAGCCAGTCACGGCGCAGACGATATTCGCGAGGATGCAGGCGGACAATCCAGGGCCGGTGTTTACCGGACAACCCGGCGATCCCTTGGTAATCTGGGACGTCACGGCGCCGTCCAATGCCAACAAGACGCAGATCCATGGCTTCGAGTTCTCGGTGCAGCATGTGTTCGGCGACTCAGGCTTCGGTTTGCAGGCCAACTGGTCGATCCCGTCGGGCGGTGCGCAGTGGAATAATTTGGTCATCGGTTCGCAGTTCGCGCTGCCGGGCTTGAGCCGCTCCTACAATGTGGTGGGCTTCTTCGAGAAGTGGGGCTTCCAGACACGCGTGGCATACAGCCATCGAGGCGAGTTCCTGGCCGGGTTGGGTCAGATCCAACAGGCGAACGAGCCGGTGTACACGGAGGCGTACGGGCAGCTCGATATGAGTGCGAGCTACGACTTCAACCGGCACTTCGGCGTGTTCTTCGACGGCATCAATTTGACGTCCGCCTCGCAGAAACAGCATGGGCGCTACAGCGAACAGTTCTATTCGGCCTCTGAAGGGTTCGCACGCTACCAGGTGGGTTTCCGCGTCGCGTTGTAAGGCGAGGGTTCAAGGTCGCCCGATGGCGGGCGGCAAGCTCTTGATGGTGAGCAGACAGTGCAGCAGGCTGCTCGAGGGAGAGTCGAAGTAATCGGCCACGTCGCGCCACCAATAATTCACCAGCACATTGAATTCTTCGAGTGCCTCGACATGGTGCCACCACAGGGCAGGGACGTAGACGGCATCGCCCGGATCCAGTTCGGCCACTTCCGCCACCTTCAGCGCCTCGGCGCGGGAAACGCGCGAGATCGGGATGGCGAATGTCGACCAAGCTCACCGGCTGGCCCGCCGGGGTGAGATCGAGCGGACCGACGTAGAGATTGCGGATCTGATCGGGAGGAAACATGGTGAAGCGGCGCCTGCCTGCCGCCACGCAGGCGAGATTTTCCGTGTTGTCAAAATGCGCCGCGATGCAGGTGCGATTGCCGATCCAGATGGATTCCAACACCGACTCGGTGGGAACCAGGCGGCGGGCATTGTTGGCGGCGGAAAATCCCGGCAGATAAATGGGCAGCGACACCGAACCGGAATACAAAGCGGGTGCGCGTTGGTCGCCAATTCCCTGACATATACGGTCAAGTACATCGGTGAGCAGGGCGCGCTTGGACTCGAAGTTAAATCCGTCCAGGCTGTCGTTATAGAAAAAGCGACCGTTGATGGAGCAGGGCGCCTCGAACAACGGGGCTGGGTGGCCGCTATAGAAGGATTTAAGATAGGCGCTCATGGCTTTGGGCGACTTGCGGCCGGCGTCGGTTGCGGGCCATTCGCGCGCCAAACCGCGCAGAATCGCCGGCCGCCCGCGGGGCCGTATACTCTCTGCAAAGAGCCTGGCATCGACGTCTTGCCACTCCGCGGCGGGTGTAGGCTGTGAAATCATGACCTATATTGTAGCGCGGCACGGGCGCATTTCCGGGCGCCTAGCCCACAACGGTTGCGGGGGAGAATCTTGACCAACTTAGTGGCTCTCAACAGCCAAAATCACCGCGTGCTACGCATTGCGGCGGCACGCGCGATACTCGGCCACGGCAATGTCAACATCGTGAGCGTGATCCCGCGCGAATTTCCGCAGCTCATGGCGCACTACCCGATCTTTTTCTCCAAGAGCGCGGACAGCGGGCAGTTCGAGCCGGCGGCGCTCATGGGCTTCGTGCGAGGCGAGAACCTTTTCATCAAGGACGGCAGCTGGGATGCCGCCTACATACCGCTGCAAATCCAGCGCCAGCCCTTCGCGCTGATTCCGCGGGGCGCGGCCGCGGCAGCGGATCCTCAAGCGACGCTCGATCTGGCGGTGGACCTCGAAAGCCCGCACGTTCAGGCGCAAAACGGCGAGCGTCTGTTCCAGGACGATGGGCGACCCACTCCGTACCTGCAGAACCTAAGCTCGATGATGGCGGCGCTGGTAAGCGGCTCGCGCGAGGCGTATGCGTTCACCGGCAAATTGGCGGAGCTCAATCTGCTCGAGCCGGTGCAGATCGATATAGAGTTCGTCGACCGCAGCGAGACCAAGTTACAGGGTCTGTACTGGATTGCCGCCGGGACGCTCAAGGCGCTCCCCGCGGCGCAATTGGCGGAGCTGCGCGACCGTGAATATCTGGAATGGATGTATTTCCAAATGGCCTCCATCGCGCATGTGTCGGGACTGGTGGCGCGCAAGAACAAGCGGCTCGCGGGAGTGACGCCTGTGCCCGGTGCCGGGGCGGGAAATGCCGTCCCGGGTTGAGTCGCAGCCGATTCGACGCATCTTGATCGTCGGCGGCGGCACGGCAGGCTGGATCACCGCCGGCGTGCTGGCGGCGCGATTCCCCGAGCGGGGTGAGCAGGGGTTGACCATTACCTTGGTCGAAGCGCGAGGCTTGCCGCCGATCGGCGTGGGCGAAGGCACCTGGCCGACCATTCGCGCGACCCTGCAAACGATCGGCGTCAGCGAGACGGATTTCCTGAGCGAATGCGATGCGTCTTTTAAACAAGGCATTCAGTTCGCGGGATGGGTGGATGGCAGCGTCGCGGACACTTATTACCATCGGTTCACGCTGCCGGCGGGCTATGAAGAGCGCAACTTGGCGCCGTACTGGTTGGAGGGTGCGCGCCAGGCCGGTTTCGCGGCCAGCCTGTGTTTTCAGACATCGCTGTGCGACAACGCGCGCGCGCCCAAGCTCATCACGACGCCGCAGTTCGCCGGACTCGCGAATTACGCCTACCACCTCGATGCCGGAAAATTCGCGCCGTTCTTGCAGAGGCATTGCACGCAGAAGCTCGGGGTGTCGCATGTGTACGATGAGATCGTGCAAGTGCATTCGGCTGAGTCGGGCGATATCTCGCATCTCACCATGAAATCGGGAGATGAACTAACTGCGGATCTATACATCGATTGCAGCGGGTTCTCGGCACTGCTGATCGGTAAGCATTTCGGCGTGCCGTTCGTAGCGCAACGGGATTGTCTATTTATCGATCGGGCGTGGGCCGTGCAGGTGCCGCACGCACTGGACGAGGCACCGATCGCATCGGTGACCAAAGCCACCGCACTGACGTCGGGCTGGGTGTGGGACATCGGGCTCTCGAGTCGCCGCGGCGTCGGCTATGTGTTCTCGAGTGAGCACGTATCGGACGACGCGGCCCTCGAGGAATTGCAGCGGTATGTCGCCGCGACCGGCGACTTATCCCCGGCGCTGAGTTATCGCAGGATCAATATCAACTCAGGATATCGGCAGGAATATTGGCGCCGCAATTGCGTGGCCGTCGGCCTGTCAGCCGGGTTCTTGGAGCCGCTGGAAGCCTCTGCCATTGTCATGATCGAGCTGTCCGCCAATCCGATCGCCAATCTGCTGCCCGGCTGCTGCGACGGCATGTCGCGCGCCGCGCAGTTGTTCAACGAAACGTTTCGCTATCGTTGGGAGCACATCGTCGACTTTTTGAAATTGCACTACGTGCTGACGCAGCGCACGGACTCCCGATTCTGGATGGACAATAAGCGGCTGGAGTCGATTCCGCAAAGTCTGCGCGAGGGCCTCGAGTACTGGTCGCATCACTGCCCCTGGCATGAATATTTCGCGCATCGGGAAGAGGTGTTTTCGGCCGCGAGCTACCAATACATCCTGTATGGGACGGGCTTCGCGACGACCATGCCGCGAGCATTGCTGAACGAGCACGACAGGGCGAAAGCACGCGAGAAAATGCACGAGACCGCGCGCCACGCACGGGAATTGGTTGCGTCGCTGCCCACGAATCGCGAGTTGCTCAGCAAGGTGAGGCGGTACGGGCTGCAGAAGATCTAAGGGGGATAGCGCAATACCGTGACCGGAATGTCCGGATTGGCGGCGGTGGACGAGCCTCCCTGGTTGTTGATCACATTGCGAATCCCGCCGGAAGCGCTGGGATTGAGAAAGATGGTGAATAGATTCTGCAGGCTGCCGGGAGCGAGCATGGCCGGGACTTGGAAGGCGTTCGCTGCGAAGATTTGCACGCCGCGGTTGAAGAAGCTGTAGCTGCCCATGCCATAGCCGCGAAAGCGCTTTACCGCGTCGTTGACCTTGCAGGCCGCGAAGCCTTCCATGCCGGGCGCTTCGCCCCAAGCCGACTGGCTGGGCGCGTCGTAGGGCATTTCATTTTGGAAGAAAATGACGCCGCCGTTGTCGCCGTTCCAGATGACCTCTTGCTTCTGGTAGTGCTCGACAAAAAGGCCATAGGCGGTGACGTCGCTGCCGTTGACGATGACCCCCCGTGTCGGCAGGGTTCTGGGACCAACCCACGCCCGGGCCGTGGTCGGCCCTCCAGGCCCAGATATGATCGAGTATCACGTGCCGGCTATTGACGACGAGGCTGACCGTTGCCTGGCCCTGCCGCGCGCCGCCGATCCGGAAGAGCACGTCGTGTAGCGAAGTTGGATCGAAGGCTGACGCGTCTGCCGGCGCTTGGATCCCGCCCATTGCCAGGGCCTGCCCCACCTGCAGTAATTCAGCCGAGTTGGTGTCACCTGCTTCGAAGATGATGCCCGATATTGACACGCCCCTCGATGCCGTGATGGTCATCGGAGTGATGCCTTGTTGCGGAATCAGCGTGGGGAAACCGAGGCCGAGCACTACGGCGTCGACGCGACCGACGATGATGGTTTCATTGAGGTGATAAACGCCCGGAGTGAGAATGAGATTCCTGCCTGAACGCAAAGCGGCGTTGATGGAGGCCGCGGTGTCCGTCGGAGCGGCGACGTAAAACTGTGCGAGCGGTATTGATCGGCCGACAGCGGGATGGTGGGCCCAAGTGGTGCCGACCGTGTCGTATTGCACCGCTGGAACCATGACGCGATAGCTGCGCCGAAAATCCAGGTAAAGGTACGGTGCTTCGCGTGTCACGGGACTCGCGGAGAGTGTGGTGTACGGACCGCCGCAAGCGGGCGTGGCCGGAAAACACTCGGATGGAGCGCCTGCTACGCCCGCAAACACCTGATTCCAGCTGCCGCCGTTCCAACCTTTAAGCCTGCTGTTCCTGATCATGAACTGCTGCTGAGTGCCGTTGATTACATTGCCGTCAATTTCCGAATCGGCGATGAAGCCTCCGTTGGAATATGCGGGCTGGGTGCAGGAGTCCCACAGTCTAAGATCACCCCCGGTTATCCGCACGCGCCGCATGGGCGCCGCCTGCGAAACGGCCCAGATTTCTCCGGCATAGCAGCCGCCGCCTTCTGTGGTCACGTTGATGGCCAGATTCGAGAGCGAGCGCCAGAAATTATCCAGCGCGATACAGGCACCATGAATACATCGATTGCGAACCTGCACCGTGCCGTTGATGACGACATCGGTTGGAGAGGCGCCGAGCCCGGCGACCGCGGTGTAGTAGCCCAACTGAATATTAAGGGGACTTTCGCGTGTGCCGTAGCTGCCCGGTTCGAACAACAGCGCATAGCGCGCGCTGCCGAACTGATCGTCGATCTGTCGCTTGGCGATGGCGTCAGCCGCCGCCTGGATTTGGGCGAGCGGTGTGCGCGCACCGAATACGTAGACACTGGCGCCGAAAGGGGCCGCGATATTCAGATGCGGGATGCCAACAGCTGCGGCGTCATCTGACGCGGCGGGTGCGCAGGGTGCAGCACCGACAAGCAGGATCGAGACGACGGAGATGAGCAGTGGATGCTGCCTCATTTGCCTCATATTAGGCTGGAAGTATAAGCTGTGAGAACTTATTTGAGGCACACTAATGCGAACACCAGTAAGGAGCGCCTAAGGTGAAAGTCAACAATCTAATGCGGCGTTTTACCGAACACCCTGCAGCCGTGGGAGAGTCATACACTGAACACTGCTGCCACGCCGCCAGTTTTGGCTGGGCCATGCTCTGCGGCGCATGCGCCTGCCTGGTCCATGCCGTGCTGCCCTGGGTTCATACCACTACCGGCAGTCAGATGGTCACTCGATTGCATAACCGCATGGTCCTGAATCGCTCGAAGTCTCGAATGGACGAAATGCACACTCTCGATCCGCTCGATTCGTTGGCCGAAAACATATAAAAAAGCTCAGTCGCGCCGATGCGGCCACGGCTTTTTCGCGGCAGCCGGCGGCTGCGGTCGTGCAGCGGTTCGGGTCGGGAAGCTAGTTGCGGCGATTGCCCGATAGAACGGTGATGACCACTCTGCTGCGGGGAGCCGTGTAGGTGTTCTCGCGATAGACAACGATGTCAGTCAGTTTTACTTCCAGGGTATGAGCGCCCGGCGCGACCACCAGCACTTGCGTTCGGTTGCTCGCCTGCGTGGCATGGCCGGATTGCGCCCCGTCGACGAACAGGAGCGAACCCACTGGTGCACCGGTAACGATCAACTCAGTCGGATCCGGCACGGGTTTGGTTCTATGAAACCAGCTGCATCCGCAGAGCAGGGCCAGCATAATTAAAAGGGATACTTTCAAGCGAAACACCCAGGTCACCGCAACGAGATAAGCCTAGCACGCCGTGCGAATCCTCCATAGGCCACGCCTCTCGAAAGCACCCACCGTCGCCATATTGCAACCCCCCGCACGTTGACGTATTTGTTTGCACTTCGGCGATGAAAGCTGCTGGAACCATCGCGCGCGCTGCGCAGAACGATTCGGAAATCAAGCGCTGGTACGTGCATCCATCGGTTCCATGCTCGGATCGAACACGGGCTACCTGAGTGATCGATGGGGCTGGTGAAGCGCGTTTCCGGTTCTGGGCATTCCGGGAATCATCTTGGCATGCGTACTTCGCGCCACGGTGAAAGAGCCCGTGCGTGGCTGTCTCGACGACCGGACCGCGCAGAGTGCGGGGCAGGGATTCAGCGACATGTTGAAATTTGCCTGGGGAGGACCTGCCCTGCAGCGGCACGGTCATGCAGAAGACCATTGCGGTCCATGGCACTCTGGCCGCTTGAGCGAACTTAAGTTCGGATCTCCTGCGTCAGTCCCGATCTATCGCTTTTGCGGAAAGAATCACCGGCTTCGGGCAAGCGTTGCGCTGTCGAGTTGTCAACGGCCGTCGCGATGTATTACTCTGAAAGCGTTGACAGGTGCTCGACTCCAACCGCGCTGGGTTGGCGAGTGAAACGGGAATCCGGTGCGAACACGCTTAGCGCGTTTTATCCCGGGACTGCCCCCGCAACGGTAAGCGAATCAAGACGAATACTTAAGTCACTGTGCCTGACTCGGGCGTGGGAAGACATTCGTCGGCCATTGGGCATTCGCGAGTCCGGAGACCGGCCTGACTTCGAGTAGCGGATACCTTCGCGGCGGGCGAAATGGGCTATGTGCTTGAACCTAAGGCAGGGATTCCTGCCGCCGGGCGTGCCGTAAGGCAACACAACCCTGTTTAGTCGGTTGCAAATGGCACCCTGGGTGCCTGGGCGTGTCCGCGCGCTGTGAACTTAGTGGCTGCGGACAGGTGTTAACCATGACTGAATTCAATCCTTCGTCGCAGGGCATCGTCCTCGACACCCATGCGCGGCAGTCGAGGCGCGATTTCCCATTTTCCGCCGTTGTTGGCCAAGATGACCTTAAGCTCGCGCTGCTGCTGGTCGCGATCGATCCTACTATCGGCGGCGTGTTGATCTGCGGAGAACGCGGCACCGGCAAAAGCACGGCGGCACGCGGCGTCGCGGCGCTCCTGCCCCAGACATCGGAGGGCGAGCAGGCACCCTTCGTCGAACTGCCGCTGGGTGCGACCGAGGATCGGGTTTTGGGTGCGTTGGGCCGGGCGGACGGCGGAGTTTTGTATGTCGATGAAGTGAATCTGTTGCCCGACCCCATCATCGATCTGTTGTTGGACGCGGCCGCCGGCGGCCGCGTTACCGTGGAGCGCGATGGCATCTGTGCTGGGGAAGCGGCGCGATTCATTTTGATCGGCAGCGTGAATCCCGAGGAAGGGGAACTGCGGCCGCAGTTCGTCGATCGCTTTGGCCTGTGCGTGCAGGTGCGCGGGCTTGATTCACAGGACAAGAGAACAGTGGCGATCCGCCGGCGATTGGAGTTTGATGACAAGCCGATGAGCGCTTTTGAAGCGGGACAGGCCGACGAGCGGGCTTTGCGGGAGCGCATTGTCGCTGCGCGCGCGCGACTTGGCGAGCTGCGCATCGCGGATGCTCACCTGGGGTCGGTCGCAGCGCTGTCAATTGCGCAGCACTTGGATGGCATGCGCAGTGATATCGCCGTCATCAAAGCGGCTCGCGCGTTGACGGCGTGGCAGAATGCGCCGCAGATTCTCCATGAGCACATAGGTCGCGCCGCGGAATTAGCACTTCCGCACCGCACGCGGCGACGCCAGCCGAAAGGGCTCGCCGACGTGGCGGAGCAGAGCGCGGTGCCCAGCGCGGTGCCCAGCGCAGCAGTTGTGCAACGTGAAGGGCGCAGCGTGGGCCACCGCCATGTATTGTTTTTGGTCGATGCCAGTGGCTCGATGGCGACACAGCGCCGCTTGGAATTGGCGAAGGGCGCCGCGCTCGGCCTGCTGACCTCAATCAGTCGGGGGCGCGATGAAGTCGCTCTCATGGCATTTCGCGGTTCCGGCAGCGACCTCGTGCTGCCCTTTACGCGCCATATCGCCAATATCGAAGCTGCGCTGAACGAGATGCACACCGGCGGCCGCACGCCATTGGCGCGCGCGCTGTTCGATGCTGCGCCGTTGCTGCAAAGCCGCGAGGCGGCCTTGGTGGTTGTGCTGACGGACGGGTGCGCCAACGTCAGCGTCGACGGTCAAGATCCCTGGGATGAGGCGCTGACTGCGGCCGCGTCGTTGCGTACGTCATGTGCGGGCGCACTGGTCATCGACTGCGAGCTGGGCCCGATCATGCCGGGGCGCCCGCGAATGCTTGCCGAGGCGCTGGGCGCGCAGTGCGTGGCGTTGGATTCCTTGAACGGCGCCGCGCTGACTATTCGAATTCAGCAGCTGCTCGACACTTTGTGAGTCGCAATAGTTTGCAGCTGGAGCACACCCACGAAGCTTTCGCGGCGCAGTCTAAAAGCAACGTGTTCGGCGTGTGAGCGGGCGATGTCTTAGGGTTCGTTGTAACCGTAGCCCAGGGAGTCGATCTGCACGACCACGCCGTTCTCGATTCGAACACGCTCCATCAGCGCATTGGGGCCGAAGTTATAAGTCCAAATCTCGACCATGATTTCGCCGGTCGTCCCATACTCTACCCCGTCGGCGCCGCGCACTCGACCGCCGCCGGCGTAGCTCGAACTCTTAGTCACTTGAGCGGGATCGCCGCAAAACGCGGCGAGTTCCGCGCTGCTGCTTCCCCGAGAGATGATTCGGCTTCCACAGCGAATGGAATCTGCCATCAAAACGGTGGGCAGACAGCCCAAGACGATCAAGGCTAGCCTCGCTTTCATGTTCCAAACACTAAGTCCTCCGCCGCGAAGAATCAATGGTTTTACCCGGGAAAACCGCAAATTTCGCGCCACCGTGCGCTCAAAATCCGTAAGATGGCCGCAGCGTAACAAGGAGATTCGGGATGAGAGTCGCAACTACCTTGTTGGCAGCCCTCCTGGCATTCAGCGCTACCGGCGGGGCGCGCGCGGACGAGATTATCGCCACCACTCCAGCAGACGACGAGGGCCTGGTCGCCGTCAAAATCAAGGGCCTTGATCATGTGTGGGCGCGCCCGGGCGCCAACTTGAGCGCCTACGACAAAATCATCATCGATCCCGTGGAAGTATCGTTCAGAAAGGACTGGAAGCCTGACGTTGCGGGAGGCCCCATCACCTCCGCGGAGCGGCAGTCCATCAAAGATGGACTCGCGAAAATATTTCGCCAGGAGCTGAAGAAGGAAATCGAGGGGGGCGGATACCCTGTCGTCAACACTCCCGAGTTGGACGTGCTGCGAATCAAGGCGGAGATTCGCGACCTATACATCAATGCACCGGATGTGCCGCGCGCAGGCCTAAAGCGAGTCTATGCATTGTCGGTGGGCGAGATGAGGTTGGTGGCCGAGCTTCGCGATTCGTCGACGGGTGCACTGATTGCGCGAGTCGTCGACTTGAAGAGAGACTCCGATGCACCTTGGCTGCACGTCACGACCCGGGTGCAAAACGTGGCGGCCGCGCGGCGGGCCATTGCGGACTGGGCCAAGATTCTACGGAAGCGGCTCGACGCGGCGCACACCATCAAACAGTAGCGACCCCGAATTAATCGATGCATGACCGGTTGGATGGCACACAGCAGTGAGCGCAAGATCGCAAGGAACGCAGCATTGCCGTTTGCGGCGCTGATGAGGGGGCGCGTGCTGCGCGCGATGAAAGAGGCGCAAAACGACATGAATATCGTCATCCTCGACTCATGCCGCAACAACCCGTGTGTCACTGCGCGGTCGTTGCGATATAACCCCGTAATGCTGCCGGCGCGTGGTATTCATTGATCAAAGTCTCGACGAGTCGTCGCCGGTATTCCGATAAGGTCACCTCGGTGAGCGGCTGCTTACGCCACCTGCCCACTTCCGCCGAGCCGTAGGCTCGAGCCCCGGCCGGGGCGCTGCCGGCGCCTATGTCGAAGACCATGTAATTGAGAACCGCGGCCAACTGCTCATCGTTCAAGGTGGAAAAGGCCACGTTGGGCAGACGTGGTAGATAGGCGCGGCCTTCAGGCAAATAGAGATAGTAGCCCACCAGCCCTTTCAAACTCGGTACCAATGCGGCGTTGGAAATGCCGTTCAAGCCGTGGCAGCCGCCGCAAGCGAGGATGTAGTCGCGCTGTGGCGGGCGGAATTGTACGGTGGGCGCCGCTGCCCTCGGGTCAGCGGTGCGTAGCAGGCCGAAGATTACTGCGAAGCAGCACGCCACCGATCGTGAAGTCACCGATCGTAATGCTCGCGAGGACGTCATGAGCGTCGTGCGTCACTCACCGCGCCGTCATGGTGAATTCGCCAGTCCGACCAGCGCAGCGGTGGAACAGTGATAGGTGGCAGACGAATTGCCAAAGCACCAGATGATGTCGTTGTTGAGTGTGCTGCGATAAATGGGCATCTCGCGATCGGCGCCATCGCACCAGCATGATTTGCCGGCAGAGCAGGCCGGTTTTCCGCAGCAGTCGCGATAGGCAATGACATACGCGCGACGATCTTCGGGATTAATGCAGGTACCAATCCAGGAGACCGGCGATGGCTCCGCGCCCGGCGGACAGGTGTGTGAACCACCGCCGCAGCAACTGCACAGCACGCCATCCGCGCCGCAGTATTTCCAGTAGTTGCACTTGGTGGCGTCGGTGGCCTGGGCATAGCGCTCGAAGTCAGTCTTGGGAGCATCTGCCGCCTTCGCTCTTGCAACCGGCAACAGGGGCAGCACGGGTGCCGCGGCCAATGCCATTCCGAGCCGGGCGATGAAGCTGCGGCGCGACGAGTAACCGGCAAGCTTGCGCGTGAGGCGCTCGCTCAGCCTGTCAATCGGGGATTTCGACAGGCTCATTTGGCGACCTCGGTTTGGGCTTTCAAATAGGATTGAATAGAGGCGAACCCCGTTTCTTTGGCAATAATGAGACTCTCGAAGTGCTCGCGGCTGTTCACCAAGCCCTTGGCGGCAATCACGCCCAAGTCGTCGAGCAATACCGCATACGGAAGCTTGTCGACCCGGTAGGTCATTCCGACCTCGGGACCGTTAATGAAGCGATTCTCCGCAATGCCGAACTGGCTGATCAATTTCTTCTGCTCGGCGAGATCGGCATCGCCGACGAATAGCACATCGAGCCGCTCGCTCTTGGCAAAATCCAAGGCGATGGGGATCAGCTTCTTGCAGATGGGACAGGTCTGAGAGACGAACAGCATCAACAGCGCCTGCCCGGTCGGCAGCGTGCCGCCGACGGTGATGGCATTGCCCGCCAGGGCATGGACTTCGAGTCGCGGCGACTGCTCACCCACCCCGGGGCCTGAGCCGCTGATCAGCGCACCCGCAGGCGCCACGCGCTCGTGCAGTACGCCGACCTGCCGCGCCAGTGCCAGCACCGCAACGCTCAAGCAAATCACCACGATCCACAGCAATACCAGAGTAATCGTCACCGGCGTCATGTTTGCACCTCTGCTTCGTGGTTGTGGGCATCATGAGTGTGCCTGCGCCAGGCGGGAACAATGCTCCACAGAATGTTTAGGCTCTGCAGGATGACGAACAGGACGCCCCCGACCAGCAATCCATTGACCCGCATGAACAAATCGCTCGGCCCCTCCCGAGTCAGCACGGCCACGCCCAACAGCAGCGACAAAGCGACATTGCGCATGACTAATTTCCAGCTGAGCGACTGCTTGAGCGCGCTTTGGAAGCAGCCGCAATCGATGTGACGGCGGCCGCGAGCAATATTGATGCCCATGGCCACCGCGAACACCAGCAGCAAGGCGGCGGCGCCCAGTTCAGCCCAGGGAGATCCAAGGCCCAGCAGCAGCGCCGCCCCCAACAGTGCTTCGAGGGGCGGCAGCAGGTACGCGGCCGGTGCAACCAGTACTTCGGGAAGCAGCCGGTAATTCGCGACGACACCCTGAAAAACGCTCCAGTGACGGAACTTACCGTACGCCGCAGTTAGAAAAACCAGCGAGACCAACACTCTGATGGCCAATGCGATTTCCGCCATTGCAGGAGATGTCGACATCAATATCCCGGAACCGACACGGAGTTGCCGCCGGCAAATTCTATCTTGCGCAATTGCTCGCCGGTGGTGGCGTCGAGCACTACATCATTGCCGTCTTCATTCAACAGATACAGAAGAGGCTTTGCATCCTGCGAGACGCCGATGTTGGAATAGTAGGGCACCGCATCGTCGCCCAATCCGCTCGTGGGAACGGCGCGCAACGGGAAGCGCGATACCAGCCCGTGAGTCTTGGTGTCGAGCACCCACACTTCAGTTCCGCCGTGCTTATGCGTCCAATAATTTCCCGGATGCATGAGCACGAACAACTTGCCGCTTGCCTTATGGTAGGCCGCCAACTGCGATCCGCCGGGGCGCCATGCCAACTCCTGTACGCCGGTGCCCGCCGCGGCATAACCGGCCGCTTTTTGAATGGACCAGGGAGGATTCACGGTGCTGTCGGCACCGAGCTTGGCCTCGTACACGAGGCCGGTGTACGAGAGGAAAATCGCTTTGCCGGTTGCGCGGTCGACGAAGCTGTCGTCAAAAATCGGGTCGTTGCCGGCGTCGAAGAAGGGCTTGGTGTGGGTGATCTTTGCAGTCCCCGACGCCGGCACCACCACGTTCGCGAGCGAGCCGTCGCCGCACAGGGAGGAGAAGCCTTGCTCGCCCCACGGAAATACCAATGCACAGCCGGGGATTTCGACCGTGCCACCCACCTGCTGCTTCTTCAAGTCGACCCAGATCACAGAGGAGAGAGGCATCATGACGTAGACGTAGGCGCGAGTGCCGGAAGCGCTGATATCGAAAATTTGCTTCTTGCTCACGAGCGCTCGGCTGGGGAGGGTGATCTCCTTGACGAGGTTCAGGGTCTTCGCATCGTAGATGGAGAGCAGATCCTCGCGCTTACCGCGTGCGCCATGGGCCCAATAGGTTTCAGCTACGTAGAACTGGCTGTTATCAGGAGCGATGGCCAGGTTCGAAATATAACCCGCCGGGATACTGCCTTCCATCTTGCCGCTGTCGCCATCGAATATGGTGAAGCTTTGCTGACGAAAACTGCTGGTGAAGAATCGGTGCGGCGGGTTCGGCGCCAAGGTAGCGACATCGCTGACCTCCGTGGTTACGCCGGTCGCCGCC
>JANYIY010000239.1 GCA_025358615.1 Gammaproteobacteria bacterium
ATCTCCCTGGGGATGCCGCTCATGCCAAGCAACATGGGGCTTTTCACGTGCCAGGGCAGGTCCATCATTTTCAGCCACTCGACGGACTGGTCGAGCAGTTTGCGATGGCCGCCCGCCTCATCCACCAGGCATGCATGGCCGGCGGCGCCGGCGATCACCGCAGCATCAGCCATACCGTCCGGCACAATGGACAGCACGAATACCTGTGCGCCGACCAGGATGGCGAGCTCCGCACCGCGCTTCAGTGCGCGGCGTCCAACCTCGGAACCGTCGTAACACAACAGCACGCGCTTGAACATATTTACTCCAGCTCGAACTGCAGGCTTATCCTGCCGATGTCCGTCCCCTCGGAGTCCCAAGTCCACTCATCGAAGTATGCTCGGCCCGCGCGCTCAACGCGAATAATTGTCGAGCAGCGCGTGCCATAATCCCGTGCCCGCACAAAGGCGCTCGACAGCAGTCGCTCCCATTCCAACCCCACCCCCGTTGTCGGCAGCCGCTCATCCGCTGCCGGCCGATCGTCGCGCAACAGCGCCAATAGCGGCGCTGTATCGGTCATTGCCCAGAGTGCCGATGCAACTCGAGTCTTGCCGTCTTCGACCTTGGGCCAAGGGGTGTCAAGCAGATGATTCGACAAGCCGTAAATGCCGGGTGCTAGTTCTCGTCCCAGCCCAAGCGCACTTTCGAAGATGCCCAGCCGCTCGCCGTCGGAGAAGATCAGGTTGAAGGCATTGTAGTCGGCGCCGACGCCGCGAAGATATGCCAGGCCCTCGTCGACCGAGGTCCCCGCCAGCAGCATGTCGACGACCAGTGCACTGCGGCTGGGCGCAGCGAGGCGCCGCTGTTCCGGGTCCCTATAATTCGTCAACGCAGCAAATCGCCCCGTTCGCGTCAGGCCGAGCCACGTGCCCCCCGCCTGAAGATCCCGGCCCGCGAGTATCTGCGGATGATCCGGCCACCACCCGGCGCGCGCCGCCGGGCGCGCGTGAAATTCATCGCGGTTCGCCGCCACTACCAGCGGATACTGCGGATGCAGGCGCCAGACGAGAAAAGCCAGACACATGGTGTGCTCCGCAGAGGCGCCCTAGGCGCCGCTCATCAGCGCCGCGTCCAAGGCCTCGACCCAGTGCATCACCCGCGTGTCGGTACCCGACTGCAGGTGTTGAATGCAGCCCACATTGGCGGAAACTATGATTTGCGGTTGCAGCGCCGCCAGGTGTCCGAGCTTGCGGTCGCGCAACGCAAAGGCGAGTTCCGGCTGCAGTATCGAATACGTACCCGCCGAACCACAGCACGAATGACTTTCACTGGCCGCGACGCTCACCTCGAATCCCAGCGCCTGCAAATGCGGTTCAATCGCGCCGCGCAATTGTTGCCCATGCTGCAAAGTGCAGGGCGAGTGCAAGGCTAATCGCCCACGTTCATCGCACCGCATCTTATCCTTCAGCGCAGGCACCAGTTGCGGCAGCAGCTCGCACAGATCGCGCGCCAGTGCACTGACACGCGTCGCCTTGTCCGCATACTGTGCATCGCCGGACAAGGCGTAACCATATTCCTTGATGGCGAGACTGCAAGCCGACGCGGAACTGATGATGGCTGCCACTTCGCCCGCGGCGATGAGGGGCATCCAGGCGTCGATGTTGCGCCGCATGTCGGCAAGCCCACCCTCGTGATCGCCGAGATGCGTGCGCAGCGAGCCGCAGCAGCCGGCACCGGCCGCGTACACCACCTCGATACCCGCCGCATGCAGCACACGCGTCGCCGCGCGATCGATATTGGGCATCATCGAGGGCTGCACACACCCCCCCAACATCAGCACCTTGTGGGCCTGGGCCGGATACGGCGGCGACGCGCCGGATTGCACTGTGCCCGGTTGCGCTGTGGCTCGCTGAACCGGCTGCCGTGGCAAAGGCATATTGGCTGCCGGCACCTTGTTCCTCAGTACGGCCGGTAATAACGGACGCAGCGCCCGCCCCAGCCGCATCGCCGGCGCGAACAGCGCCGAAGTGAGTCCTTCTCGGAGCAGCCAGCGCAGCGTCCGCTGCTGCGCCGGGCGCTCGACGCGTGCATCGACAATCTTGCGACCGATATCCACCAGATGGCCGTACTCGACCCCGCTCGGACAGGTTGTTTGACAGTTGAGGCAGGTGAGGCAGCGATCCAGATGCTGCTGCGTGCTGCGCGTGACCTCCGCGCCTTCGAGCACCTGCTTGATTAGATAAATTCGCCCGCGCGGACCGTCCAGCTCGTCGCCGAGCAGTTGGAAGGTGGGACAGGTCGCATTGCAGAAACCGCAATGCACGCATTTACGGATGATGTCCCGCGCAGCCTCGCCGTCTGGCGTACCGATGAACTCAGGACTTAACAGCGTTTGCATGGGTCAAAGCTCGGCGTACAAGCGCCCGCGGTTGAATATGTGCTGCGGATCGAAGGCCTGCTTCAAGCCGCGGTGTATTCGCATTAACACTTCGCTGACGGGTCCGAACACTCCGGCGGACTTGTCCTCGGCGCGCACCAGCGTGGCGTGGCCGCCCACTGCGGCGGCGGCGGCGCGCACTGCGTGGGGTTCGGCGGAAGTCCGCCACCAGCGTTGGGCGCCGTGCCATTCGATGAGCTGGCGTCCCGGCAAGTTCATCGGCGGCGCAGTGGCCGGCACGGACATACGCCATAAACATTCCCCGCGGCTCAAGCTCGGTGCATCGAGCGCAAAGAAATCGTCGCTTTGATCGCGCAAGCTCAGCCACCATGCCGCTGCCGCAACAGGGTCGAGCGCGCTGCCGCCCAGCTTGCTGCATGCGGCACTGACGGCCGCCGACGCGCCGGCGAGGCGCACATGCAGCCGGCCTTCATGCCAGCAACTGCCGCTGATGGCGAGGGGCTGCGACGCCCATCGAGTGAGCTGTCCCAGGGCGCGAATCTCGTCGCAGTCGAAATGCAAAGTCGCCACGCAGCGATGCACCGGGAGCACCTTGAGAGACACCTCGCAGATAATCCCCAGAATTCCCAACGACCCGGCCAGCAAGCGCGACACATCGTAGCCGGCCACATTCTTGGCAACCTGGCCGCCGAAGGTCAGAATCTCGCCGCGCCCATTGAGCAGGGTCAACCCCAATACATGATCACGCACCGATCCCACGTTCGCCCGTGACGGTCCCGACAGCCCCGCCGCCACCATGCCTCCCACGGTGCCGCCGGCGGAAAATCGCGGCGGCTCGAACGGCAGGCATTGGCCGCGCTCCGCGAGGACCGCCTCCAATTCCGCGAGCGGCGTGCCGGCACGCACAGTCACCACCAGTTCCGTGGGCTCGTAGGAGCTGATGCCCGCAAGACCGGTGACGTCGAGGGGTTCACCGCTGGGCAGCCCGCCGTAGAAGGACTTGGTACCGCCGCCGCGAATGTCCACAGTCAAACGATGCTCGCGTGAGTAGTCCACCTGCTCGATCAACCGTGCCAGCATCGGATCCTGGGTATCCATCAAAACCTCGGCAAGTCGGCGAAGGGCAGCATACCGCGGTGCACGTGCATTTTGCCGTATTCGGCACAGCGATGCAGAGTGGGAATCACCTTGCCGGGATTCAACAGCTCGCGCGGATCGAAAGCATGCTTCACCGCCAGAAATTGTGCCCGCTCGGCGGGCGCGAACTGCACGCACATGGAGTTGAGCTTCTCGACCCCCACCCCATGCTCTCCCGTGACGGTGCCTCCCATGCGCACGCTGGTTTCCAGAATGTCCGCGCCGAACAATTCGCAGCGGCGCATTTCGTCCGCCTGGTCCGCATCGAACAGGATCAGGGGATGAAGATTGCCGTCGCCGGCGTGAAACACATTCACGCAACGCAGGCCGTACTTGACCTGCATCTGCTCGATCTCCCGCAGCATCTCCGCCAGACGCCTGCGCGGTATGGTGGAATCCATGCACATGTAGTCCGGGCTGATGCCGCCTGAAGCCGGAAAGGCGTTCTTGCGGCCGCTCCAAAATTTCAGGCGCTGCGACTCATCGCGGCTGACTTCGAGGCGCGACGCTCCCGCCCCGGTCAGCACCTCTTCCATCCGCGCAATCTCGTCGGCCACCTCTTCGGGAGTGCCATCGCTCTCGCACAGCAGAATCGCCGCGGCATCGAGGTCGTAGTCGGCGTGCACGAAGGCGTCGACCGCGGCCGTCATGGCTTTGTCCATGAGTTCAAGTCCCGCGGGAATGATGCCGCGCGCGATCACGGTCGCGACCGCCGCACCGGCCGATTCGACGTCATTGAAGCTCGCCATGATGCAGCGGGCCAGCTGTGGTTTGGGGACAAGTTTTACCGTAACTTCCGTCGTAATGGCCAGCATCCCTTCGCTGCCCACGACCACCGACAGCAGATCAAGACCCGGCACATCCAGAGCCTCCGAGCCGAATTCCACCGCCTCACCATCGACCATGTAGCCGCGCACCCGCAGCACATTGTGCAGGGTCAGCCCGTACTTCAAACAATGTACGCCTCCGGAATTCTCCGCCACGTTGCCGCCGATGGTGCAGGCGATTTGGCTGCTCGGATCGGGCGCGTAGTACAGGCCAAACGGAGCGGCCGCCTCGCTGATGGCGACGTTGCGCACGCCGCATTGCACGACCGCTGTGCACGCCGCCGCATCGATCTTCAAGATTTTATTGAACTTGGCCAGCGACAGAATCACGCCCCAGTGATGCGGGGTCGCGCCGCCGGACAATCCGGTGCCGGCGCCGCGCGCAATGATGGGCACCCCCAGTCGATGACATAATTTGAGGGTCGCCGCA
>JANYIY010000244.1 GCA_025358615.1 Gammaproteobacteria bacterium
AATCCCAAGCCGACTGCGGCGGCGCAAAGCCGTCACCGAAAAATGCTCCTTACCGCATCGAATCGTTACCCGAGGGGCTACGTTGCAGCCTTCATTCAGCATCCTGGCCGCAGACCTGAAAATCAGGTCGGCGGTGAGAAATGCGGGCTAGTAGTTCAGCTTCGATACCAGTCGCCGCCGCGCCCTTCGGGCGTGCTGTCCAGAATGCTCCAGATCGGCATGAGATCCGGCGCGGAATGCGCGCGGCGCGGGCTGACATACGCGACGCCTGCAGTACAATCAAAGCGAGGGAATGCCAACCGCCCAGGAGTCCCCATGATCGCTCACACTTCGCTCACCGTCGGCAATTACAAGAAATCCAAGGCCTTCTACATCAAGGTGCTCGCCACCTTGGGCTACAAGAACAACATGGAGTTCGGACAGGCGGCGGGCTTCAATGACGGCAAGAACACCGACTTCTGGATCTCAAAGCACAAATCCGTGGTGCCGACTCACGTGGCCTTCCGCGCGCGCGGCCGCAAGCCCGTCGAGGCCTTTTACAAGGCCGCTATTGCCGCGGGCGGCAAGGATAACGGCGGCCCGGGCTATCGCGACTATTCGCCCGGCTACTACGCCGCTTTCGTACTGGATCCAGACGGCAACAACATCGAGGCCGTCTGGTATGACCCCCGCAAGAGTAAGTAAGCCCGGAACCGCCTAGCGGCGACGCCGCAGCGTTTTCGCGCCTACTTCGGCACGAATTCCTTCGGCTTCTCCGACCCGCTGCCGAACAAGAATTTCTCCATCTCCGCCACCAGGAACGCCCGTGCCTTGGGCTCAATCGGGGTGAGGCGATTCTCGTTGATCAGCATGGTCTGATGCGCCACCCACTGCGCCCACGCTTCCTTGGAAATGTTGTCGTAGATGCGTTTGCCCAGCTCCCCGGGATACGGGAGGTAATCCATGCCTTCGGCTTCGCGCTTGAGCAGTACACAGTAAACTTTTCTGGCCATGCGCGAATCTTACCCTACGCGCCTGGCGTAGAACGCAAGCGTTCGAACAGCTTCAAGATCGGCTGCGGCAACCCCACCCGCGGCGGGCTGCCCAATCGATACCACAGCCGATCATCGCCATCGTGAACTGACGCCTGCGGCCGGCATCGCACTCGCAATGGATTCAGCTGCAAATCGAAGTGCGTGAAGGCATGATGAATCGGCGCCATGGCACGCGATTCCACTTCCGGTTCCCCCACTTCGCGCCGGCACCAATCGAGCGCGGCGAACTCGCTTTCGAACTGCGGCGGTGACCATAACCCGCCCCATAAGCCCACATTAGGGCGGCGTTCTACCAGCACCGCTACCGATCCCTCATCGTCTAACTCGGCGATCAACAGTGTCGCCTCGCGCGATCCGCGCGTACGTTTCGCCTTAGGCCCAGGCAGCTCCGCCTGCCGTCCCTCGAGTGCTGCGATGCACCCAGTACTCATCGGGCACACCGTGCAGGCGGGATTCGCGCGCGCGCACAGGGTCGCGCCTAAATCCATAATGGCCTGGGTGTACGCGCCCACGTTCTGCGTTGGCGTGCAGGCTTCCGCCTGTGCCCACATTCTCGCGACCACCTCGGCGGAGCCGGGATCGCCGGCGATGCCGAACACCCGCGCCAGCACCCGCTTCACATTGCCATCCAGAATCGGCTGCCGCTGTCCGCGCGACAACGCTAGAATCGCACCCGCCGTGGATTTGCCGATGCCGCGCAGCGCTATCACCGCCTCGATGTCGTCGGGAAATTCTCCGCCGTGGTGTGCCACCAACACTTGCGCACAGGCCCGCAAGTTTCTTGCGCGCGCGTAGTAGCCCAGACCCGTCCACAGATGCAGCACCTCATCCAGCGGCGCCGCCGCGAGCGAGCTCACATTGGGAAAACGCGCCATGAAGCGCTCGTAGTACGGGATCACGGTGGCGACTTGCGTCTGCTGCAGCATCACCTCCGACACCCACACCCGGTACGGCGTCGGGTTCACCTGCCACGGCAAATTGTGCCGGCCGTGAATCTCGAACCAAGTCAGCAGGCGCTCTGCAAATTGCTGCGCCTGCAACTTCATTTGAATATCCCGCCCAAGCCGTTCTTCTTCAGCACGTCCTGCAGCTTCTGCTTGACCTGTCCCTTGACGAGCGCCTCGACGTCGGGCCGTACCGTCGGATCCACATACGTTCCCGTGATCTTCAAGGGGATATCGGCGACGCTCGCGCCCGGTGCTTTCAATACACTCGCCATCATTTGAAAATCGATGGCCTTGTTCACGAGATTCGCGGTGCCCTGCCCCGTAACCTTGAGTATGGGCGTAGACAGCGTCAGATCCGAAGTCTTCGCCACGCCGGCGGTAATCTCCGCCGACAGCTTGCAGGCATCGAACTTGGTGCGCGGCGGATTGCTGCGCGTCGGTTGCGCCGTATGCTTGACCAAGGCCTGCGCCAGCCCGATCTCGTAACCCAGATCCACGCCTTCGATGGCGCCGTCGCTCAAGTTCGCGTCGAAGTGACCATTGAGGCTCTGCATCACCGCCGGCAGTTCAGCGCCGCGGGCCGCGGCCTTTATGTTCACATTGCCGCGCCCCGACAATTTTCCTTTGTACGAAGTCGCGGCCAATAGGCGCCCCATGTCGACCCCGCTCAAGTGCTCATCCATGCTCAACACCGGCACCGAGGTGCGCCGATCCAGCGTGATATTGCCGCTATACGTGCCGCCGTCGATCGACGCCTGTGCGGGATACAGGTGGAGCACATTGTCCTTGGAGCTTAAGGTCAGCTTTACATTGGTGAAATCCAGCGGCGCGAAATGCACTGATCCCATGGTCAGAGTGCCATCCGCATCCATGATCTTCGCCGCTGCCGCCTGCTCGGCAGTCTCTGCCACTTTTTTAGGCGCAGGGGTCGTCGGCGCGGGATCTGGATTCATGTAGCGATCCACGTCGATCGCATCGATCGTCAAATTGAACTTCGCTGCGCGCGGCTCGCCGGCGAGCGCGACATTGCCCTTCAGGTGCGTGTCATCGAGCTGCGCCGTCAAGTTGTCGAGGCGCATGCCGCCCGCGCCATACATGAAATCCGTACTGCCGGACAAATTCGTCAATGCCTTGGGGTCGCGGGTCTTGGGTAAAGTGATTGCCAGCCGCGGCGCGAACTCGCGCAGCACCAGCGGCGCCAAGCTGGCTGACCCCGTCAGGCGCAAGTCGTCGATCAGCTTCGTCGCCTGCAATTTTCCCGCAACCTGCGCCCCCGCGAAGCTGAGCGTAAAGGCCGGCACCGCTGCCGTCTGCGCGGTGAAGTCCGCTTCCATCGTGGGCGCAGACATTTCCCAATGCGTCGGCCGCCCATCACCCGGCTCGGCCAACAGCCCGCTTAAATTGACCGCTGCCAATTTGAGCTGCTTATGCTCCGCGTCCGCACTCAGATCAAACTTGGCATTCAGCGTCACGGTCTCGGCCGGCGACCCGCGGCTGGCCTCGAAGCTGATGCTGATTGGCGTGACTGCGGATCCGCCGAAGGCACCGGTCTCTAGATTGAACTTCTGAATGTCGAGGCCGGGGTAGCTCACTTTGGCATTCGTGATCTTGATGCCGGCCAGCCCCTCGAAGGCCGCGCCCGCATTGCTGTTGTCCGCCTTCGGCTCAAGCTGCTTGGTCTGGCCGAAGTTCTCCCAGTTACCGGTGCCCTTGGCATTCTTGCGCAAGCGCACATCGAGCCCGTCGATTTCGACTCGGTCGATGTCCAAGCGCTGATGCAGCAGCCGCATCAGCTTGACCCGAATCGCGGCGCGATTGAACGCCATAAACGGCTCCTCGCCAAACCCCGGCGGATTGCCGAGGCTGGCCGGCCCCAATTCCAGGGCCACCCAGGGGAATACCGACAGTTTGATATCGCCCTTCAGGACCAGCTCCCGACCGGTGGATTGCGTGACCGCAGCCGCGATTCGGCCCCTGTAGTCGTTGGGGTTGACGAACAGCCACACCCCAACCAGCACCGCCACGACCAGGATCACGATTCCGCCCAACAAACCCGCCAGGATTTTGACCGTGCGCACGTGCTTCCCCTGTCTATAGGAGCCCCAATCATAGCTCAAGCGCGCGTGCCCCCCGCCGATAACCTGACCTTGGGGGCCGCAACAAGGCTTGGGTACCGATGGGCCGTTCGCCGATTCGCAGCAAAATACCGTCTCGACAAAAAAAGCCGTCCCGCACGCAAGGCATGCTCAAGGGGCCGCCCGCCGAACCGCTTGCGCCCGCGCCACGGGCCGCATTCGCCGAGCCGCCTGCGCATTCGCCCCTGCGCCGTTCTTTGGACTTCTTGGAATCCGCCCAGGCCGCGGGCGGGTTCGGCGTCTTTGACCTAGACCTGGTCACTGGGGATATCACCGGTACGCCCTATTTCTTTGAACTCATCGGCCAGATTGGCGCTGATCCCTTAAGCCGCGAGCAATGGGTGGCTACCATTCATCCCGAGGATCTCGAGGCCGTAGTACTGGCCTTGGGCGCGGCCATCGACTTGGGCACGAAGTATCAATGCGAATACCGCACCCTGCTCCTGTCAGGCGAAGTACGCTGGCTCGCCAGCCGCGGCGAAGTGCTCAAGGATCCCGCCGGCCAACCGGCCCGTGCCATCGGCACCATCACCGACGTCACCGAGCGCAAGGAACTGGAAGAGAAACTGGTCTACGCCACCGAGTCGCTCAACATCGCGCAAATGGCCGCAGGTCTAGCCACCTTCGATTTCAATTTTCGCCGCAACAGCCGCATCTGCTCCGACAACTTTCACATGCTGCTGGGCATCCCGCCCTCCACCAAGCTCGACGATCTCAAGCTGTTGCTGTCGCGGGTGCACCCGGACGATGTCGCGCGCAGCCGCAGTGCACCGCTCGAGACCACCCCCGACGAGCCCTCCTATCGTTGTGAATACCGGGTCATGTTGGATAGCGGCGGCGAACGCTGGATCGCCGAGAAGGCTACCGTGTCCTGGGGACCTTCCGGAGAGATGACGCGCATCACCGGCGCCATCGTCGACATCAGCGACCGCAAGCGTGCCGAACAGGCCACCCTGGATGCCAAGCTCGGCGCCGAAGCCGCGAATCGCGCCAAGAGTAATTTCCTCGCCAACGTCAGCCACGAAATTCGCACCCCGATGAACGGCGTCATCGGCATGTCGCAGATCCTGTCTGAGACCACTCTCGACACCACCCAGCACGAGTACGTCGACATCATTCGCGGCAGCGCCAAAGCCCTGCTCTCCCTGATCAACGACGTACTGGACCTGTCCAAGATCGAGGCCGATCGCCTGGAATTGGAAAAAGTCGACTTCGATCTGCGCGATGTGATCTACGAAACCGTCGCCGCCATGGCGCTGGAGTCCGCCGTCAAGGGCATCGAAATGATCGTCAACATCGGCAACGATATTCCGGTGCTGGCACGCGGCGATCCGGGGCGACTGCGCCAGATCATCATGAATCTGATCGGCAATGCCATAAAATTCACGCACGAAGGCTACGTGGTGCTCGACGTCAACGGCACGCTGGGACCCGACGGCCGCCTCACCCTGCGTATCGAGGTCACCGACACCGGCATCGGCATTCCCACTGATCGCCTCGATAGGCTGTTTAAGTCCTTCTCACAAATCGATTCCTCCACCACCCGCCACTACGGCGGCACGGGCTTGGGCCTGTCCATCGTCAAACGCCTCGCCGAAGCCATGGGCGGCGAGGTCGGGGTGTGTAGCAACTCCGGCAGCGGCTCCTGCTTCTGGGTCACGATCCAGGTTGAGGCCTTGGCCGAGCAGCCGCGTCGCGAACCCTTGGGCCGCGGCCGGCGTGTCCTCATCGTCGATGACCTGGAGGCCAGCCGCAACAGTCTCGCCGCCAAGCTCGCCCTGGCGCATTTCGACACCGTTCAAGCATCCGGGGTCGAGCAGGCGAAGCAGCAACTGGCACAGGATCCGGGCTTTGATCTGGTACTGGCCGACGAACTCATGCCCATGCAAAGCGGCCTGGATCTCCTCAGCGCTCTGCGTGCCGATCCGTATCACGCCTGCCTGCCCTTCATTCTCTTGTCCCTGTTCGGCACCGAACAACACACCGCCGAATGGGCGCATCGGCCCGATGCCGTGGCCTTGAAGCCCATTCGCGCCACCGCCTTATGCACTCTCATCGACCAGGTGCTCACCGGCAATCTGCCGCGCAAGACTTGGGTGGTGCCCGAGGCACTCGCTACCCCGACCTTTGCCGGCCATCGGATTCTCCTGGTGGAAGACAACCCGGTGAATCAGCGCGTTGCGCTGCGCGTGCTGCAGAAGCTTTCCGCAGAGGTCACACTGGCCAATAACGGTGCCGAAGCGCTCGAGCGTATTGCCGAATCCCCCTTCGATGCCGTGCTCATGGACTGCCAAATGCCCGTCATGGACGGCTTCACCGCCACCCGCCGCATCCGCGAACTGGAGAAGGGCAGTGGCATCAGGCGCCTGCCCATCATTGCGCTCACCGCCAATGTCATGAGCGAGGACCGCGAGAGCTGCATTGCCGCCGGCATGGACGCACACTTGGGCAAACCCATCGAGCCCGCACAACTCGCAGACTGTCTCGCCCGCTACTTGAAGCAAGAGCCAAAGTCCGCCGAAGTCGACATGAGCGCCCTGCACGAACTCACCGGCGGCGATGCGGAGTTTGAACGCGAACTCATCGACACCTTCGTCGCCAGCGGCGATCAGTGCCTGGCCGAGATTGTCACCGCGCTGCGCGCATGTGATTTCGCCACCATCGGCAAGCGCGCCCATGCCCTGAAGGGCGCCAGCGCCAACATCCACGCCACCGGGCTCGCCGCCGCCGCCTCGAGTTTGGAGAGCGCCGTGCGGTCGCAAGAGTTGGCAGAGATCGATGCGTTGGTCGAGACGCTGACTGAGAAACTTAAACTAGTGAATGCAGAATTGCGCAAGGCCGGTTAGCGGTTGCGCTCGCGACGATCCAGGGAGTCAGAGTGCGGTGAACGGGCGACAGTATGAATCTACTTCGGAGCCGGAACTGGCAGCTTTACGACGATATAGAGAAGTTCCTTCCCTTCGATACTGCTGACCCAATGCGGAGTTCCCGCAGGTATCAGCGCGAATTCTCCCTTCTGAATCTTGCGCGGGCTGCCATCCTTGATGCCTGAGCCCCGCAACTCGCCCGGAGCCGCGGAAGCGCCTGCCACCACAATGCCCCAGTCACCAAAGTCGCAGCGCCTTCGATGACATACCAAACATCCGTAAATTCAGCATGCACCTCCGCCTTACCGGCGGTGGTACGGCGTACCCCGACAACCGGGTATTCGGATTTCGAGGAGAGACGGACCACATAGAGACCGGGACGACCGGCTTGCTCCTCGGGGGCGGCCTCGATGGCACGGCGCAGTTCGCTGTCCGTGAGGTAAGTAGTCGCCGATGGGACGGACTGAGCGTGCAGCGCCTGCGCGGCCAGCAGTAAGAAAAACGCCGTGTATTTCATATCCGGCACTCTATCAGCGTCGCGCTACGCGTGCGCCTTCATCGGCATGGACGCAATCTCCAGCCCGCTGCTGCAATTCCGTCCGCCCTGCTTGCTCTGATACAGGCACTCATCCGCGGTTCTGATCAGCGCATCCACTTTCAGTAAAATGTCAGGGCCATTCGGCCCCGTCGAGGCCACGCCGAAGCTCGCCGTCACCACACAATCCCCGGTGCGCGTCGCAAACGGCGTTGCCGAAATCAGCTCGCGCAGCTTATCCGCCACTTGCATGGCACCCTCGTGCGGCGTCTCCGGCAGGATGATCAGAAACTCTTCACCGCCGTAGCGCGCCACCCAGTCGCTGTTGGTACGGATGAATTTCTGCGCGCGCGCCGCAAACTGCTGCAGCACTTCATCCCCTGCCGCATGCCCGCGCATGTCGTTGATCTTCTTGAAATGGTCCACATCGCACATCAGCACCGACAAGGGATAGGCATAGCGCCGGGAGCGCTCCAGTTCCCGCGGCAGCTGCTCCATCAGGTAGCGGCGGTTGTAGGCCCCGGTCAGCGCATCGGTGATGGATAGAATGCGGTTGCGCTGATTCGCCGCGCGCAGCGACTGCTCGAGGTCCAGGATCCGCCGCCCCGCGTTCAAGCGCGCAATCAGCTCGGCTTCATGTACCGGCTTGACTAGATAATCATCCGCGCCCGCCTCCAGCCCCGCAATGATGTGCTCTTTAGAGTCGCGTGCCGTGAGCAGCAGCGCATACACATATCCATCGAGCTGCATGTTGCGCACCGCCTTGCACAACGCCACCCCGTCCATTTCCGGCATCTCCCAATCGGTGACCAGCATGGGGTAGTAACGGGTCGTCATACGGTCGAGGGCCTCGGAGCCGTTCGCCACGGCATCCACCTCGTAGCCGGCCTTCTTGAGGAACCGGGTCATCAGCATTCGCGTGACCGGATCGTCCTCCGCGAGCAAAATTGTCGCAGCAGGTTCGACTGTGAGAGGAGTCGCAGAATCCGGGTCAGACACGTTCGGGAACCCTCGCACAAGGTTTCTAGTATTTTTGGGTATCGGCCCCCGCTGGGCCGACTGAACCCCTTAGTCTTTACGCTTCTTGTAAATACCGGTACTGGCGCTCATTGTCGTGACTTGTAGGATCTGTGCGGTGATCGTTCAGGGTTCTGCGCAACGGATCTCAACATCCCGGTCAAGAGTGCAGCATAAGGGAGTAAGTAATGCCCAATTCCACGCCGCGACCCCATCGACCCCCCGCACCGCGACCGGGCGAACCGCCGGCGGAAGAAGGGCTGTGGGAGCTGGATTTATGGAACGGCTCGGTGTGGTACAGCGAGTGGTTCCGCCGCCGCTTGCAATGGCCTCCTCATACCGTGCACCGGCGCTTGGAGGACCTTAAGGGGTATCTGGTACCCAGCGGCTGGGAGGCGCTCCTGCAAGGGATTCGCGCCCATCTGGAACGCCAAGAACCCTTGGATCTCAACGTGGCAGTGCAATTGCACGACGGCCTCACCGAGACCTGGCGGATCGTAGGATCGGCCGAACGCACCGCAGCAGGCCAACCCGTGTACCTTGCGGGCAGCATGAAGGACATCGCCACCGAGGCGCACGCCGTTCCCGGCGACGAACCCTCGGCCAAACTTTAACGCGCCATCAGCCGTCCGACGAATAGCCGCTCGTGCCACCCATCGACGGCACCTGAGTTTCCTTAGGCGAGGGCGGGAAGGTGCTCGCCTCGCGGCCGGTAAACCAGTTCACCGCGTACTGCACCAGCTGGGTGCCGGTGGTGAGATTCAGTTTGCGCTTGATGCGTTGCCGATGTGATTCCACTGTCTTGATGCTCAAGTTCAGTGAGTGTGCGGTTTCGCGCGTGCTCATGCCCTTGCCGATCATGTGCAGAATCTGCAGTTCGCGATTGCTCAAGCGATCGATCGGGTTCGCCGATATGTACGCCCCGCCGGCGGCAAACTTCTGAATCATGTTGTTGCCGACCGCCTCGGACACATAGATTCCGCCGTCCAGCACTCTGCGCAGCGAGGCTAGAAACTGCTCGCTGGCAGCCTGTTTCATGATGTAGCCATTGGCACCCGCCGACAGCATGCGCTCGGCATAAATGGTTTCATCGTGCATGGACAGCACCAGAATCGGCAGCTGCGGATGATGCGCCCGCACATCGCGCACCAACTCGATACCGTCACCCTGCTTCAAGCTGATGTCGGCGATCACCACGTCAGGATTTAATTCCTTGATCGCGGTCCGTGCGTCGCGGGCGGTTTCCGCCTCGCCGCACACGGTCAGGTCGTCCTCGTTCTCCATGACCCGTCGTAGGCCCTGACGAACGATGGGATGATCATCGACAATCAAAACACGTCGGACTTTGCGCTTGCCCGTGTTGGTCCCCGACTGGGACACCTGAGAACGGGTCCACGTGTTACTGGCAGCCATCATAATCTCGCTCCTTAAGTCACCCGGGCCGGCTTCAATCCGGCCACGGTTTGCAGTTGATCCCCCACTACTCGAACCACGGTGCCACGCGGCTCGTTGGGGGCAATTTCAAACTTCGCTCAAATAATGCCGGCACAATACCTCATGATTTTCAAACCCATACCACTGTAAATGCGACGTCGGCGGG
>JANYIY010000257.1 GCA_025358615.1 Gammaproteobacteria bacterium
TCGGCTACCCGATGAACTACTCCCATCCGTCGGAGATCATGGATGAGATCGCGCGCCTGACCCCGACTTTCACCGGCGTGAGCTATGCGCGCCTCGATGAACTCGGCAGCATCCAATGGCCCTGCAACGCGGCACACCCCGACGGCACGCCCACCATGCACATCGGCGAGTTCGTGCGCGGCAAGGGGAAGTTCTTGGTCACCGAGTACGTGCCCACCGCCGAGAAGGTCAATGCGCGCTACCCGCTGATCCTGACCACCGGGCGAATCCTGAGCCAGTACAACGTCGGCGCGCAGACGCGGCGCACTGAAAATAATCGCTGGCACGATGAAGATCGCATTGAGATCCACCCGCACGACGCCGAAGAACGCGGCATCGTCGAGGGCGATTGGGTGGGCATAGCCAGCCGCGCCGGCGACACGGTGCTGCGCGCGAAGGTCAGCGAACGCGTGCAGCCGGGAGTGGTTTACACCACGTTCCACTTCCCCGAGTCCGGCGCCAATGTCATCACCACCGACAATTCGGACTGGGCCACCAACTGCCCGGAGTACAAGGTCACCGCGGTGCAGGCCACCCGGGTGAGCCAGCCGTCGGAATGGCAGAAGCGCTTCCGCGAGTTCTCCGATACTCAGGAAACGCTTTTAAAGAGCGCCGATGTCATGTTTGTCGCCAAATGACAGCAGAACATGACGCTGCGGCGCACGACAGCGCCAATCAGTTGGTGAAAATGGCGAATGACATCGGCAACTTCTTTCGTGCCGAACCGCTGCGTGAAGATGCAGTCGTCGGCATCGCCAATCACATCGACAAATTCTGGACCAAGAGCATGCGCCGCAAAATCGCCGCACACGGGGAAGCGGGACTCGATGAGCTGCCGCGCGATGCATTGCGTCATCTCGCGAAGAATCCCGCGGGCGGGCCCAAAGCACCTCCCGGCGGCGACGCCGGTTAAGCTGCTCTGCAAGCGCCGCCGGCGCCGGTCAATGCTGTTCGTAGTCTTTTTGGGTGACCGGCGTACTCGTGGTATCGGGTGGCGAGTCGCTCTCCCCCGGCTTCTTGAGAACCGTAGTTTCTATCGAATCACCGGGTTTCTCGTACCGCCCCTCCCGCCATTGCTCAGGCCGGCCGATTGACTCATCTGAGGACCCTTCGTTTTCGGGTTTGTCGCCATTCATGAGTCAGCCCTTGTCCAATGTTTTTACGTGCGCCACGGCGCTGCGCCCGAGCGCGGCCAGGTTGTAGCCGCCCTCGAGCATCGAAACGATGCGATTCTGCGAATGCTTCGCCGCAACAGTCATCATTTCCCGGGTGATCCACGCATAGTCGGCTTCGATGAACGCCATGCCGCCCAGTAAATCCTCGCGGTGCGCATCGAAACCGGCGGAGATGAATATCATCTGCGGCTTGAAGCTCTCGAGCGCAGGCAGCCACTTTGTTTCGATGGCCTGCTTGGCCACATCGCCGCCGCTGCCTTCGGCCAGCGGGATATTGATCATGTTGGGCGCCGGATTGACGGCGCCGCTGTAGGGATAAAAGGGGTGCTGGAAAAAGCTCGCCATCAGCACGCGATCCTGCCATTGCGGCTGACTGAACATGTCCTCGGTGCCATTTCCGTGATGCACGTCGAAATCGATGATGGCAACCCGCTCCAGGCCTTTTTCCTCGAGCGCATACGCGGCCGCAACACCGATATTATTGAAGATGCAAAATCCCATCGATCGCGCCTGCGTCGCATGATGTCCGCAGGGCCGAACCGCACAAAAGGCGTTCATCGCCCGTCCGGCCATCACCTCATCGACCGCCAGCAGTCCGGCGCCCGCGGCGCGGCGCGCGGCGCTCAAAGAGTACGGATTCATTGCCGTATCGGGATCGAGCTGCACATAGCCTTCGGCTGGGGCGCTCTCGAAAATGAGATCGACGTAGGCCGGACTGTGGACTCGCTTGAGATCATGGGGCTCCGCCAAGGGCGCCTCTAGGCAGCGCAATTCATCCAGCATTCCGGAGGCGCGCATCTGTTCATTGACCGCACCCAAACGAGCAGGACATTCGGGGTGGCCGGCGCCCATCTCGTGGCGCAAACAATCGGGGTGGGTGATGTAGGCCGTAGTCAATGCGATCCCATGCTTGGGGCGAGACGCCGCATTCTATCGGGAAGTGCCGACAGGCGTATACAGACCGGCCGCCCGGCCTCGCTCCTGCACCAGGGCCAACACCGCATTCACCACCGGGGTTGGGACGTGGGTCCAGAGACCAAGTTCCATGACGACGGTAACCAGCGCATCGATTTCCAGACTTCGGCCACGTTCGAGATCCTGCAGCATGGACATTTTGTGACCCACGACGGATCCGGCGGCCGCCAGGCGCCGCTCCATCATATCCGGTGGAATTCGCACCCCGAGCGCTTCATTGACCGCCTGGGTCTCGAGCATCATGGTCTTGCACAGTGCGCGCAGCGCCGGCTCGCCGATGAGGCGGTCCAGTGTGGCGCCCGTCAGTAGGCTGATCGGATTGAAGCACACGTTGCCCCAGAGCTTGAGCCAAATATTCCAGCGGATATTGTCGCGCACGGGGGCATCGAATCCGGCCTCTGTCAGCGCCTGAGCGAGTGCAATCACCCGATCCGACCGACTGCCGTCCGGCTCTCCCAGGATGAAGCGCTTGAAGTCGTGGTGGATGATGACACCGGGCTCGATGACCTCGCATGCGGGCTCAACGACGCACCCGATCGCCCGATGCGGCTGGATGGCCTGCCACTGCCGCCCGTCCGGATCCACCGATTGCAGATGTCGCCCTTCGAACGCGCCGCCCGCCTTGTAGAAATACCACCACGGAATTCCATTCATCGCCGTGAGCAGCATGCTGCCGGGGCCCAGTAATGACGCGATTGCAGGCGCCGCGTCGTATGCCTGGTGCGCCTTGAGTGCGCAGATCACGACATCCTGCTCGCCGAAGACGCGCGGATCTTCCGCCGCGGCGACTCTCGCCACCTTCTCCTGACCCTCGATGACGAGCCTTAGACCGCGCTCGCGAATGGCCTCAAGGTGTGGGCCGCGGGCAACCACGCACACGTCATGTCCCGACAGGGCCAGTTCAACCGCTAGGTACCCGCCGATTGCACCGGCGCCGTATACGCAGAACTTCATCGCCCACGACCTCCGCCAAGATCAAGCCCGATGTTACGCGATTCGAGCCGCCGAGCGCGCGCCGTGGTCTTTGACTCACTGTTCCAACGCCAGCCAGATCGCCTTCGGTTCGGTAAAATTCTCAATAGCGGATTCGCCGTGCTCGCGGCCGAAACCCGACTCCCCCGATCCTCCCCAGGGCAACCGCACATCGGTATATCCGTAGGTATTGATCCACACCGTGCCGGCCTTGAGTCCCGCGGACATGCGATGCACCCG
>JANYIY010000272.1 GCA_025358615.1 Gammaproteobacteria bacterium
ACTCATCGTCCAGGACGCGAAGTGGACCTACAGCTACGCCAACGCCGCCAATGTACCGGCCGGTAGCTACGGTGGTGTCAACGTCAATAACGGCCGAGTGACCTACACGGCGACAATGCCGTAGGCGACGCAAGCGCGGCATCCCTATGCACGCCACGCCGCCGCATCGTGTGCGCTACAGTCGGGACGGGCTGCGCCGAGTATTCTTCGGCGCGGTCCTGTTCGCGGCGGCATCGCATGCCGCGTTCGCGTATACGGTCACCCTCACGGCAGCGGCTCCGAAAGCGGTCTACCTGCAAGTCGGGGTCGGCAGCTTCACGAATACCTATTTGAATGGCGGCCAGCCGGGCAATAACACCACCATCAACAGCGTCTCGGTCACGGTACCGGGCGCGGCGGTGGGCAACGGCACCGCACAAAGCATGACCACCAACAGCACGGCGGCGATGAGCTTCTGGGACAACTATATCTTTTGCAATGTGCCCGGCCAGGTTTACATCGGCGGCTTCTATCGCACCACCGGTGGCGCAACCGCCGCCGCGCAGGTGACTGCCACCGTGCCCACATCGCTCACCAGCGCGAGCGGACAAACCATTCCGTTCTCGAAAATAAGCTGGGCGACCAGCGGCAATGGCGACACCGGCGGCCAACCCTTTCCGGCCGGCACCTTCGTGAGCGGCGGCGTGCAAAACGTCGGCGCCATGAGCAGCAACACCTGGAACGAGAGCTGCTGGGCATTCTCCTATTTGAACGATAGCGTGCAGGCCGCCGGCACCTTCACCGGCACGGTCCGCTATAGCTTGAGTTCGCCGTGACGTCCCGCAGCGGCAGTCCGTGGTCGGCGACTTTTTTTTGGCCTGCGCATTGAGCATAATCTGGCCTGCGGCGGCCCGCGCCAAGACCACCCCCATCGATGATTCGGGCACCCAGGCCATTGAACCCGCGGTAACTCTGCGCTGGAAGAGCGCGACTCCATCGCGTACCGGCGCCGACAATCTCATGGTCGGCAGCACCACCATTCGGGTCAGGATCAACGTGACCCCCTGGCTGCGCCGCTCGGGCCGGATTTATCTGGATTTACCGGCGCAGCAGCCGGGCCCCGTTAGCGCGTCCTGGACCACTCAAGGACGCCTGCAACCGGGGCAGGTGCATTCCGGCAACCGCATGCTGGTGTATTCGAGGCCGATCGCGGCGCCCTTCATGGAAGACGTGCTGACGTTCCAGTTCAGCGTGGATGGAACCCTGATCCGACGCACCTTTCCACTGACCTTCCACTTTGAAATGGACGAAGAATGAGCCTGCGATCGCGAGCATTTGTTTTATTGCTGCTTCTATGTACCGCATTCTGCGCGTCCGTGCAGGCGCAAGGATTCGCGGCGCTGGTGTCGCCGCCGCGTTTCGAGTTGGCGACGGCGTCGGGAAAGACCGTGCGCAGCGTGATCGAGGTCAGCAATCGATCGACGACTCCCGGTCGCTACCTGATGCACACCGCCGATTGGAACTTCGCCGCGGATTTCAGCGTGAACTTTCAGGACGAACTGCAACCCGACAGCTGCCGCCCCTGGGTCGCGATCGAGAGACCCGAGGTCGTGGTTCCCGGCGGCGGCACTCTGCGCTACCGCTTCGAAGTGACCGTGCCGGCCGCTGCACCGCCCGGCGAGTGTCGCTTCGCTGTGATGATCGAAGGCGCCGAGCCCTCGATCGCCCGCAGGCAGGGACTCGACATGCCCATCACCGGGCGCATCGGCGTCATCGTCTACCTCACCGTGGGCGACGGTGCGCCTGACCTGGAAGTCCTTGCACCCAAGATCGTTACGCTGAATGGGCAGCAAATCCCTTCATTAAGGGTGCACAACTCGAGCAGCGCGCACGGCCGCATGACCGGGTTTCTGACCGGCAAGGATGCGAAGGGCATCTCTTACGATTTCACGCCCTCGGACTTTCCGATCTTGCCTCACGAACAGCGCGATGTCTTTTTGACTCCCTCCACGCCCAGCGACGATCACCCGACCCTCACCTTTCCGGTGACGGTAAAAGGCACGCTCGAATGGGGCAAGCAGAGGACTGAGCTCAATCAGCAGTTCGAATGAAATGCCGATCCCTTCCAGCGCCCCGGTTCGCACTCGGCCTGTGCGCGCTGGGAGGACTCGCATGCGGCAGCATGACGTATGCGCAGACAGTGGCGCAGACACCCGCAGCCGCACACCAGGATCGTTACATCGGCGGCGGTTCGCTCACGCCTGACATCAGCAGCGGCGACGGCTCTACCAGCGACACTGCAGGGTTGGCGCACTCGCTGCAGCTCGACGGCTCATCGATGGCAGTGCCGGCGGCAAGAACGCCCTCGGCACCTGGATTGATGGTTCCATGGCACAGGGACGGTTCCTGCAAAACGCCGGCCTGTTTCGGATCGATCCCGGCATGACCTGGGGCAATCAGCTGATCTCGAACGATGCCCAAGGCGGTTACTACCGTCTCAACTATCAGAGCCGGCAGTTGTTGGCGGATGTGGGCATCGACGAGGTTCGCTCGGTATCGGGTCTTGGCAGCAACACCACGTTTCTCACCGGCGATCTGCGCTACCAGCTATCGCGCGATTGGGGCGCCGGCGGTGTCGCCAACGCCAGCCATTCCGATGGTGGCACCAGCTGGTCGCTGCAAGGTTTTGTGGATCACTCGAACGCCGGCGGCACCGGCCGAGCACAGGCCGATTTCGCCCAGACTCCGGTCGGACAAGATACCGCGTTCACGCTGAATCAATCGTGGTCCACTCCCATCGGCACGCGCTTGAGCACGTCGGCGTCCGTGGAGCGCATCAGCGGCTCCTTGGCCAACGGCCTCGGGCAGGACAGCACCGTGCTGAGCCTCGCCGCCTATGGCGGCGGTCAATTCGCCAATGGGCTGGGCATCGAGGGCAATGTACGCTGGGCGCGCGCCGTGCAGGGGCAGGAGGCGCCGGGTGTTGCCGCGAATGTCTCGCTGACCTGGCAGCTGTCACCGGCCTGGGAACTTCTCGCCACGTACTACGACAGCCGCACCGGATCATGGACACCGCTGCTCGTGGAATCGCCGCTGACGCCACCGGTGGCGACGTTGGCCCCCTCGCTGCAGGAACGCGGCATGTTCCTGACGATTCGCTATCGACGAGCGGCCGGATCGCACTTCGCGCCCTTGGGCGGTGCGCCGGGAGCCGGCTCCGGTGAAATTGCCGGCAGGGTGTTCCTCGATGCCAACAACAACGGACGCGCCGATGCGGGTGAGATCGGAGCGCCCAATGTCACGGTGGTGCTTGACGGCCGTTTCTCCGTGCAGACCGACACCAATGGACGATTTGTTTTCCCGGTGGTCGCCACGGAACGCCACGTCATCACCGTCATCACCGTCGTCACCGTCGTCACCGTCGTCACCGACAATCTGCCGCTGCCTTGGTCGCTGATCAATGGCGGCCGCGCGGAAATCCAGGTCACGACCCGAGATCGAACCGAGGTCGACATCGCCGCGCAGCGCCCGCGCTGATCTAACCCCTGCTTGTCTCCTCGGTGCTAGCGATCAGCCGTGGTGTGGCCAATGGACTTGGAGAGCCCGAAGAACAGGCCGCGGCGTGGGCCGAATTGCGGTGCGCCCACGCCGACTCCCGTTCCATCCCGGATCTCGTAGCGTTTGTCGAGCGCGTTGATCACGTCGATGCGTGCAGTGATCGTTCCGGCCTCGCCCAGGTGAAACACATGGCTGGCCCCGAGATTTACTTGCGTGTAGTACGGCAAATGTGCACCGTTCGGAATGGAACTGCCATCGGGCAGGGTCAAGCCGGCACGCAGTCCTGAGCCCACCAGGAAGTCGGCGCTGACGCGCGTGTGGCCGAAAATATAGGAAGCGCCGCCCGAAGCCGTCATTCGTTGCTCGTGATCGAGATGGATGTAGTGCTGGGATATATATAATAAATCGTCGACGCCAAAATTGAATTGCGCCGAATCGATGTGCTTACCGCGAGCGCTCTGCCAGGCGAGGTTGAAATACGCTGAGAATGTATCCTGTGTGTAGCTGCTGGTAAGCTCAACGCCGTACTGCTTGCCGTAAGAATAGTTGAACGGTGTCAAGATGATCGGCGCACCGAATTGCCCCTCGTCGATCAAGTTGTGCGATTGCTTGTAGTAGCTGTCAATGCCGACGGTGATTCGGTCGGTGATTTTCTGCTGAGCGCCGATATCGTAGTAATTGGCCTGCTCCGCCAGCGGCGTGTCGGCCCGCAGGACTTGCGCGCCGGCGGTCGTGTTGACGAACTTAGTGACTGTCTCCCTGCCCACCAACTCAAAGGGCGGCGGCGAGAAGTAGCGCGAGTATCCCGCGTGTAACGTCGTTTCGGGAAGCGCCTGCCACACAAAATTCACGCGCGGACTGACCTGACGGCCCGAGGCAAAGGCCGTGAATTTGTCAAAGCGCAGTCCATAGTTCAAGGTCACCGACGGGATCAGTTTCCACTCATCCTGCAGATACATGCTTTCGATCCATTCAGTCTTGTCGCCGTTGTCCACGATGCTGACCGGAGTATCGTTCAGCTGATTGCCGGCGTCATCCAGGGCGATGACCGCCGAAGTTGTTAGGCTCTTGGAATGATCGCTTTGCAGGAAAATGCCGCCGCGCAACGTGTGGGAGTCGTTGAGTTTGTATGCGACGTCCGACTGTAGCGCGTAGGCGACGTTCTGCTTGTATGCGTCTTGCGCAATGCCATCGAATAAGAGATCTCCCAAGATATCCGGGGTGAAAGTCAAGCTGGAGTAGCGCGCGGTCGCGGAGGTTTGCGCATCGAACGCGCCTTGGGAGTGCTGCCAGATCAAGATCGCGAAGTGATTGAGTTCCCGTTGATTCTCGTCAAGGGCATCGCTCGGATAGGTGGTCTGGCCGTTGACGGACAGTGGGCTGCCGTCGGCATTGGCGATGCCCGGCATCTGGCCGGCGCGATTCGGGATCTGAAACTTCCCCGTGGAGCTAGACAACACTGCGCTTAATCGATTGCTCTCATCGAGAATGTATTCGAGGTAGGCAAACTCATGATGTTGTGTCGTGTGATCGTGATCCGGGGTTGAGCGGCTGTCGGGAGACTCGATTCCTAAGTCATTCCTTAGGAAATCTCCGGAAAAGAAGTAGTTGAAATTACCGGCAGTGCCGCCGTAGTTGAAGCTAGGTGCCACGGTGCCATGGCTGCCGCCATAGATCGACACCGAACCGCCCGGATCGATCACCCCGCTCTTGGTCTTCAAGTCGATGATGCCGGCCGTGCGAAGCCCGTATTCGGCGGGCAATGCGCCGGTCACGAGAGTCAAGGAGGAGATGAGCCTGGGGTCCAAGGATTGGCCGAAGACACTGATACCTTCCGGTAAGATGATGCCATTCAGCCGATATTGCAGTCCGTTGTGTTCGCCGCGGACGTGAAATTGGCCAAATGAGTCTTGCGCGACTTCCGGGGCTTGCAAGATCACTTGGTTCAATAGTTGGTTGTCGCCGCCCGGCTGCGCACCGATCGCCGCTTCGTTGAAAGTGTAGGTGGACGCGCCGGTTTGGGTTTGTATGCCGTTTCGGGCTTCATTGAGCCGCTGGGCAATCACCACGACCTCATCGAGCGCGCTGGAAGAACTCGCGGCGCTGCCGGGAGCCGCGCTGTCCTCCGCACCGGAGGCGGCGTGTACCCGAGAGGATAGGACGATCAGAGATAGCACGGACAGGATCGCAAACGTGCCGGCGCCGCGCGCGGCCGCCATAAATGAAAATCTGGACATGGAAATGTCTCCGCCAAAACTGAATTAACCGAGCGCCGCTGCCGATTGCTCGGGCGGTTTAAGTTCTAGGGTCGATTTCAGTTTTAGACGGGAGGACCGCGGCTGCGCGGGCTGGGAACCGCGCTATCGATCACCGCGTACAGCGGTTCCGCGCTTAACGTCAGCGCGCCGCGAACCAGCAGAGGAATGTGGAACGAGTGACTAAAGGCAGGAGTATTGACCTGCGCGAATGCCGGACACAGCGCGCAAGTTGTGTCGGTGACGCCCGCAACGACTTTGGAACTGGTTCCGCCGGCGCCGGCGACATGCCCGAGTTCGTGAACCACAGCACCCTGCTGCGCCGAGATCAGCAGCAGCAACAGGCCCAGTAGTTTAAGCACGTGTCTCATCCGAACCAGTATCGACGCACGCGCCAGTCGCCGTCAAGGTGGCGTCATTGCCGCGTGAATTTATCCGACTGATACACCACGCGCCCGCCGACGACGGTCTGCAGAACCTTGATGTCGGCAATCTGCTCCGTGGGAATGTCGAGAATGTTGCGGTCGATGACGATGATATCGGCGAGCTTTCCCGCTTCCAGGGATCCGGTCGACTCATCCTGGTGCAATTCGTAAGACGAATTCATCGTGATCGCGCGCAGCACCGCGGCGCGCGACAATCCCTTGTCTTCGCTCAATGGACCGGCGTACTTGTGATCGGGCTGCGGCGCATTGGTGCGTGTCACGCCCACCTTGAGCGCGAACCACTCATCGAGGGGATCCACCGGCCAATCGCTGCCGTATGCAATGCGCGCACCCGCTGCCGCCAGAAAGCCGGCCGGTTCCATGTATTTGAAACGCGCGGGGCCCAAATATTCCTGCGCGCCCTCCATGGTATCCGGCGCCTGCTTCTCCCACTGAAAGGACAGCACGGGAATCACATTGAGCTGCTTGTAGCGCGCGAAGTCGCCCGGATCGACGATCTCGTTGTGCGCTATGGCAGCGCGAATGTCGCGGCCAGGGAATTGTCGGCGCAATGCATCGATGCCGTCCAGGCCCTCGCGCACCGCACGATCGCCGTCTGCATGCATATGCGGCTCGAAGCCGGCGCTCGCCACCTCGATCAGCAGCGCTCTCAAGATGGGAGCCGGAAAATACACGTCCGGCCCGCGGCTTGCCGAGGGCGCCCAGTGAGGATTGGCGGGAGCGCCCTGCAGACTCAGGTAAGGAGTCAGCATGGCGCCCGTGCTGGCCGGCGCGGTAATCACGCCGTCGAGAAACAATTTTACATTGCGCACCGTCAACTTCGGATCAAGTCCGATCTTGCCTTGATCGTAGTGCTGCGCCAGCGACTTGACCATGCCGACGGCCTGCTTCGGATCGCGCCCCTGTGGCGGGGTAATCAGCACGGCGAAATGCGCGCGCGCCGTGAGATTGCCCGCGCGCTGCACCATAGCAAATGCCTCGAGCGAGGGCGCTTCAGCCGCTGCATCCAGGAACGTCGTCACGCCTTGCTTGCGCAGCGCGTCGAGCGCGGCCTTGGCCGCCTTGACATTGTCAGCGGCGGTGGGCGCCGGGATAAGCTTGGCGACCATGTCCTGTGCTGCGTCCTCCAGAATTCCCGACGGGTTGCCCGCGGCATCGCGTCCCACTTTGCCGCCGAGCGGATCCGCGGTCTTGGCGTCGACACCGCCGAGCTTAAGGGCGCGCGAATTGACCAGCGAGGTATGGCCGAATGACGATGCGACCAAGATTGGACGCTTGGTTTGCAGCGCATCCAGGGTCGCGCGGCCGGTGGCGACGTTGGCGGGCACCATTCCCTCCTGAAACCAATTCACCACCTCGAGCCAGGCATCCGGTTCATGCGCCCGCGTCTGATCGAGGCAGGACTGAATCCTGGCCTGCAGCTGCGCGACGCTCAGTTGCTCGTAATTCAAGCTGCACTTGAGAAGCGCGGCCCCACCCTGCAGCGGATGCGAGTGTCCGTCGACCAACCCGGGCATCAGCATCCGGCCGCGCAAGTCGATCACCTTGGTCTGCGGACCGATGAAGGCCGCAGCGCCGGCATCGGTGCCCACAAAGGCGATGCGCCCTCCACGAATCGCGAGCGCCTGCAGCACAGTGTCGTGCGCATCCACGGTATACACCACCCCATGCCTATAAACGGTGTCCGCGGCCGCAGTTGCCGCCGCATCCACCGCCGCCGCTGATTCAGCCAGCGCGGCCGATAGCGCCAGCGCCGCAAGCAAAGATAATTCAAACCGCATCGAGTGCCGCTCCCAGATCCGCAATGAGATCGCCGGCATCTTCGATGCCGACAGAAATTCTGATCAAGCCGTCGGTAATCCCGATGCGATCGCGAGTAACTTTCGAGACTCCGGAATGCGTGGTGCTCGCAGGGTGCGAAATCAGTGTCTCGGTTCCTCCCAGGCTCACCGCGAGCTTGATGACCTGCAGCGCGTCGAGCAGGCGAAACGCTTCCGCTTCGCCGCCCTTGACTGCAAATCCGAATGTGGAACCGGGACTCTGACATTGCCGCCGGAACACCGGATAGCGCGGATCGCTCTTCTCCAGAAACCCTAGATAGTTGACGCTGGCTATCTTGGCATGGCCGCGCAGGAATTCCGCCACCAGTGCGGCATTCTCCGCCGACTTGTGCATGCGCAGCGATAGCGTCTCCATCGAGCGCATGATCATCCACGCGGTATTCGGATCGAGCTGAGTGCCCAACGCACCGCGCAATTTTTTCACCGGACCCACGGCCTCACGCGATCCGACCACGCCGCCCGCGACCAAATCCGAATGCCCGCCGACGTACTTGGTCAGCGAGTACATCACGAGGTCGGCGCCGAACCCGAGCGGCCGTTGAAACACCGGGCCGAGAAAGGTGTTATCCACCACCACCGGCGGCCGTCCACCGCCCTGCCGCTCGCCGATTTGTGTCGAGATCTCGCGCATCAATTCCAGGTCGACCAGGCTGTTGGTGGGATTCGCCGGCGTCTCCACCAGCACCAGGCATACCCGGCCGCCGCTTTCGGCGGCTCGCTTGAACGCAAGCTCGGCCGCCTCGGTCACCGCGCTCCTGTCATGACCGAGCGTAAAGCTGACTGCCTTCACCCCGAACACAGGCAGCGTCTTCTCGATGAGGGTTTCGGTGCCACCGTACAAGGGCTGACTCATCAGAATGACATCACCGGGCCGCACATGCGTCCAGATCACGGTGGAAATGGCCGACATGCCGCTGGAAAACACCGCCGCCGTTTCACCCTCCTCCCACAATGCCAGGCGATCCTCGAGCACTTCGAGATTGGGGTTGTTGAAGCGCGAATAAACGAGACCGGAGGATTGGCCCGCGCCCGGTTCGCGCCGCCCGGAGGTGTAATCGAAGAAGTCCTTGCCGTCCTGCGCAGTCTTGAAGACGAACGTCGAAGTCAGGAAGATCGGCGGTTTGAGAGATCCTTCGGACAAACTCGGGTCATAGCCGTATCCCATCATTTGGGTCTCAGGCTTGAGCACGTGTTTGCCGATTTTGCGTTTATGATAGGTGTCGTAACTCACGCTGCACCCCAACCTGGTTGATTTTGTGATGCGCAATATACCGTACCCGGCCGCAAGGCGTGGATTGACATCCTCCTCGCCCTCGAGGGACGAGGATTCCTTCTGCAAGACGGCGATGTCCCGCCGCGAGGATGTTATGAGCTGCATTGACGTCACGATCATGGATCGCTCCGCACACAGTGCACTGCCATCTTCTTATTCCAAGGCCTTCCCGGCCTTTCGGGCCGGCGCGGCTGTAACACACGCTGCAGGTCTGGGTGGAAAACGCTTCCTCGACTTCTGCGAACCACACCCCTGCGTCATCGTACTTATACCGAAGCATGGTTCGGAACGTACTCCACCCTGCATCCAAGACCGACTTCGCTTGTCCGGTCTTGGCCAGGGCGGAGGCATTCACATTGCCGACGAAGATCGCACCGTGGGCCTTGACCAGGTCGGTGCTCAATTTGTGCAGGAAATCCTTCCGACGATTCGCGATCTTGGCGTGAATCGCTCGGGTGCGAGATCTCTGTCGCGCTCGTTGCGCGCGGGCCAACTTCGGCTCCAGATCACGGTAGAACCGTTGGGCATCGAGCGGCGGCAGTTCGGGGGCACTGAAAGCCGCGAAGCGCTTCAAGCCCAAAAAGATTCCGAGGCTCGCAACCGAGCGGTCAAGGCTTGCGCCGAGCGGGGGTTTATTTCTCTCATCGCTCGCTCTCTGCGTCCCGGGGACACACACATTAAGATACCAGCGGCCCCGACTATCCTCACTGAAGTTCCCCGCACGCAATTCAAAGTCACCCAAACCGAAACTGTCCCACAGCGACAACCACCGTCCGGCGAAGTACACCTGGCCGCCGCGATAGCGGATCGTTCGGACCTTAAACGGGATCCAGCCCAAGGAGCGGCGCGTGCCGCGGCTCTTGCGCCATGCGAGCCGGATCTTGCGATGCTGTCGGCGGCGCCGCGCGAATTCTTCGGCAATCTCCTGCACGGCTTGAACAGGCAGGCTCAAAGCGCAATCCCCGCGCGTCGCACCCTTGAAGAACGGCCCGAAATCAAATCCCGACAAGAACCGACGCTCCCGCTCAAACACCTTGACCGACAGGTCATTGCAGTAATTGAAGAAAAAATTAACCTCGCGCGCCAGGCTCGAAAGCCATGCGGCGCGCTTGCCCTTCACCCGCAGATGCAGCACACGAACGACAGGGGATCGAATACTGGACATACGTACAGTATAGCGCCTCAAGCCCGGCAAAACACGCGAGAATCTACTGTGAAGTACCAAAAATGTGCCATGCGCATACCGCTATCTCTCTCCGGCCTGAAGGCCAAAGTACCTCGCGAGAGGATTCCGATGACTCAAGCATGTTACTCGTAATCATCGCCGCCGCGGCGTTCCTCAGCACGTTTCTCGGCGGTCTGCTGGCGCTCAAGCTGCGCGACCAGCTGCACTTGATATTGGGCTTCAGCGCCGGCGCCGTCATCGGTGTGGCGTTTTTTGATCTGCTGCCGGAAGCGATCAACTTCGGTCAGAGATTTCACACCCCGTCGGCCATCTTGGCCTGTACCGCGCTCGGCTTTCTCTGCTACCTGGTGTTGGATCGCATATTGTCGTTTCACGGCGAGTCGGCGCCGCGAGGTCCGATTGCCGCCGCGGTGCTCTGCATTCACAGTCTGCTTGACGGCGTGGCCATCGGGCTTGCATTCCAGGCTTCCCGCGAAGTGGGAATCGTGGTCGCCATCGCCGTGCTCACTCACGATTTCTCCGACGGCATCAACACCATGAGCATCGTACTCAAAAACGGCGGTGATCGCGCGCGCGCGTTTCACTGGCTGCTGGTGGACGCGGTGGCGCCGGTAATGGGAGTCGCTTCCACATTCCTGTTCACGCTCCCCGGCGAGGGCTTTGGCATCGCGCTGGCGCTGTTTGCCGGATTCTTCCTGTACATCGGCGCCAGCGATCTGATACCGGAGAGCTACCACGCACATCCGAAATTTCTCACCACCGCCATGACTCTGGCGGGAGCCGCGGTCCTTTATCTCGCGATTACCTTAATCGGGTAATAACTGCGGAGCGGTATCTCGGCTGGTCGCGGCGCTGCCCGCCGAGGCCGCCATGATGCTGGCAATCGCCGCCCATTGAATGACGCTGAGGCGTTCACCGAGAAAACACAGGCCCGACAGTGCACCCAGTGCCGGATCCAAGCTCATGAGCACGCCGACCGTTCGAGTCGGCAATTTAGGCATGGCCAGCATTTCAAGCGAATACGGCA
>JANYIY010000329.1 GCA_025358615.1 Gammaproteobacteria bacterium
GGTGACCAGCGCCACAGGCGGCACGGTGCCCTCGATCGACACCCGGGAAATCATCACTCAGGTGCTGGTGAACGACGGCCAAACCGTGGTTCTCGGCGGTATTCTCGATACCACGAAATCGCTGTCCGCCAACAAGGTGCCGTTCTTTGCCGATATCCCCGTTCTGGGCAACCTCTTCAAGAGCACGACCCGAATCAACAATAAGACGGAATTGCTGATTTTCATCACGCCGAAGATCCTGCGGGAGGGATCGAATCTTTACTAAGCGTTTGGATAGCTGAGCAAAAAAGCCGCCTTTGAGGCGGCTTTTTCATTTAAATACGGTGTATTCAACCTGAATACAGTGCTTTCAGCGCGCTAAACCGTACAAAATGCGCCTATGCTCAGCAAAGGAAACATCTTTCTCATCGGACCCATGGGCTCGGGCAAAACCGCGGTGGGGCGCCAGCTCGCACGCATGCTGCGCTTCACTTTTCACGACAGCGATGCGGATATCGAGGCGAAGACCGGAGTGGATATCGCGTTCATTTTCGAGAAAGAGGGTGAATCCGGATTCAGGATCCGGGAAAAGGAATCGATCGAACGCTTGACGCGCCTGGAGTCGATCGTGTTGGCCACCGGGGGGGGCGCCGTGATCGAGGAAGACAACCGGCGGGTGCTGGCGGAGCGCGGCGTGGTGGTGTACCTGGCGACTTCCGTCGATCAGCAACTCGAACGCACGCGGCATGGGCGGCACCGACCGCTGCTGAACGACGCGGATCCCGAGCAGAAGCTCGAGGAACTGATGCGGCGCCGGGCAATTCTGTATGCCGCGATCGCCGATTTCACCGTTTCGACGGACGGCCGCCGGGTACAACTGGTCGCCGAAGAGATTCATCACGAGCTGCGGCGGGCGCGGGCAACCTAAGCTTCGTATAATCAACGCCGTGCAAACCCTGCAAGTAGACGTCGGGCATTCTCGCTATCCCATCGTGATCGGATCGGGCTTGATGACCAATCACGAGCTGCTGGACGCTCAAGTACGCGGACGGGACCTCATGATCGTGACCAACACGACGGTTGCCCGGCTGTACCTTGCAAAATTGACCAACAGCCTTGCCCCAAGGCGGCTCGCCCAATGTATTTTGCCGGACGGGGAACAGCATAAGACGCTGCAAGCCGCCGGCTGGGTGTTCGATGCTCTGGTAGGTGCAAAAATGAATCGCGACGCGACCGTGTTGGCCCTGGGAGGCGGCGTAGTCGGCGACATCGCGGGCTTCGCGGCGGCCTGCTATCAGCGCGGCATCGGCTATGTACAGATGCCGACGACATTGCTTGCACAGGTGGACTCTTCGGTCGGCGGCAAGACCGGTGTGAATCATTCGGGCGGCAAGAACTTGATCGGCGCTTTCTATCAGCCGCAGAGCGTCATCGCCGACACCGATACGCTGGCCACTCTACCGGACCGTGAGCTGCGCGCCGGACTTGCCGAGGTGATCAAGTACGGGTGCGTGTGGGATCCGCTGCTGTTCGATTGGCTGGACCACAACATGGGCAAATTGCTCGCGCGCGACGTCGATGCGCTGACCTACAGCATTGCCAGATCCTGTGAAATCAAGGCGACGGTCGTGGCGAAGGATGAACGCGAACACAATTTGCGCGCCATATTGAATTTCGGCCATACCTTTGGACATGCCATCGAGGCAGCCACCGGCTATGGCACCTATTTGCACGGCGAAGCAGTAGGCTTGGGAATGCTGATCGCGGCCGACCTGTCGCAGCGTCTGGGGATGATCGACGGCACCGTCAAGGATCGCGTGCGCAATATTCTCGGCCAGGCCGGCTTGCCCACCGAGACCCCGCGCTTCGGCGCCGCCAAGGCATTGGAACTGATGCAGATGGACAAGAAAGTGCTGGCCGGCGCCGTGCGCCTGGTACTGCTCGAGAGACTGGGCCGCGCGATCGTAACGGCGGATTACAGCCAGGCCGCGTTCGAGGCCACGATCAAGGAATATTTCGCGTGAGTGCTCTCGCCCCTTACGCCGCACTCGACGAGCATTCGCGCGGACGCCGCTACGCGGAGCCGGCGCCGGCTTACCGTTCGGAATATCAGCGGGATCGAGATCGCATCGTGCACTCCACCGCCTTCCGCAGACTGGTCTACAAGACTCAAGTTTTCGTCAATCACGAAGGCGATTTGTACAGAACGCGGCTGACGCATTCCCTCGAGGTAGCGCAGATCGCGCGCTCCATCGCCCGCGCGCTCAAGCTCAACGAAGTGTTGTCCGAAGCGATCTGCCTCGCCCACGATTTGGGGCATACCCCTTTCGGACACGCCGGGCAGGATGCATTGAACGAATGCATGATGGATTTCGGCGGTTTCGAACACAATTTGCAGTCTCTGCGGGTGGTCGATGAGATCGAGGAGCACTATGCGGAGTTCGACGGACTGAACTTGAGCTTCGAGTGCCGCGAAGGGATTCTGAAGCATTGTTCATACAATAACGCGGTCCTGCTCGGCGAAATTGGCGAGCGCTTCATCAATCGTGAGCAACCCGGTCTGGAGGCGCAGCTCGCCAACTTCGCCGACGAAATTGCCTACAATAATCACGACGTGGAGGATGGAATTCGCGCCGGCCTCATTACCGTGGAACAGCTACTGGTGGTGCCGCTGTTCCGCGAATATCACGCAGAAGTACGCGCGAAGTACCCCACGCTCGCGGGACGCCGGCAGGTATATGAGATCTTGCGGCGCATGATCAACCGCCTGGTCAGCGATTTGATCGATTCCTCTGCGGCAATGCTCGGTGCTTCTGGCGTGCGCTCGATTGCCGAAGTCAGATCCTCGCCAAGGCCGCTGATCGGCTTCAGCGAAGACACCCGCGAGCTCAATCATTCTCTGAAGACATTCCTGCGCGAGCATGTCTATAAGCACTACAAGGTGCGGCGCATGACGGCCAAGGCACGGCGCGTGATTCGCGAGCTGTTCGACGTATTTTTCAATGATCCGACGCTGATGCCGGACGAGCATAAGGTGACCGGCTCGCGATTGGAATTGGTGCAAGGACCCGCGGGCCGGGCCCGCGCGGTGGCCGATTATATTGCGGGCATGACGGACCGGTACGCTATTCTGGAACATCGCCGATTATTCGATCCGGCCGAGAAAACCTGAGTACCAATGAGCACCACCCTACAGAACGATCTTCTGTTGCGCGCCCTACTGCGGGAACCGACGCCGCGCCGTCCTATCTGGCTGATGCGCCAGGCGGGGCGCTATCTGCCCGAATATCGCGCGACCCGAGCCCGCGCCGGTGGTTTTCTCCAGATGTGCACCAATCCCGAGATTGCCTGCGAAATCACCTTGCAGCCGGTCAATCGATTCCCGCTCGATGCCGCCATTCTGTTTTCCGACATACTCACGATTCCGCATGCGATGAATTTGGGGCTGGATTTCGAAGCGGGCGAGGGCCCCAAGTTCGAGCGCCCGGTGCGCACGGCGGCCGACATCGCCAGGCTCCCCGTGCCCGACCCTGGGCGGGAGCTGAAGTACGTTGTCGATGCTGTCGCGCTGGTGCGCCGAGAATTGAATGGGCGTGTGCCGCTCATTGGTTTTGCGGGCAGCCCCTGGACGGTCGCGACTTACATGGTGGAGGGAGGCGGCAGCAAAACCTTCGGTCAGATCAAGCGCATGATGTACGAGGCGCCGCGAGATCTTCACCGCCTGCTCGAAGTACTCGCCAAATCCACCATCTTGTATTTGAACGCGCAGATTGCCGCCGGCGCACAGGCGGTGATGATTTTCGACACCTGGGGGGGCGTCCTGACACCGGCTCAGTACGACGAGTTCTCCTTGCGGTACATGGCCGAAGTGGTCGACGCGCTGACACGCAAGGCCGACGGCCGACGTGTGCCCAACATCGTATTCACCAAGGGCGGCGGCGCCTGGGTGAAGAAAATTGCGGCCATAGGTTGCGATGCAGTCGGCGTTGATTGGACCACGGATCTGGCGGCGGCTCGGGCTCAAGTGGAAGGCCGCGTCGCGCTGCAGGGGAATCTAGATCCGGCCGCGCTATTTGCGCCGCCGGAGGTCTTGCGCATGGAAACCCGGCGCGTGCTCGAAAGCTACGGCGCCGGTGCCGGCCACGTGTTCAATCTAGGCCACGGCATCACGCCCGATGTCGATCCCGAACGCGTCGCGCTGTTGGTGGAGACGGTGCAGGCCTACCCGGTCGCAGCGGCTTGAGGCGCGCTTCGCAACTCGTCACGCAGTGCTCGGCGCAGGATCTTGCCGACATTGGTCTTGGGCAATTCGCTGCGAAAATACACGTGTCGCGGAACTTTGTAACCCGTCAATTCGGTTCGGCTAAAGGTTATTAGAGCCTCAGCCGTGAGAGCCGGATCCTTTTTGACCACGAATATGGCAACGACTTCGCCGGAATTCTCATCCGGTTGCGCGACCGCCGCGACTTCCAGCACGCCGGGATGGGCGGCGATGACGCTCTCTACCTCATTGGGATAAACGTTGAAGCCGGAAACGAGAATCATGTCCTTCTTTCGATCCTCGATGAACACGAAGCCGCTGGCGTCTATGCGGCCGATGTCGCCGGTGCGCAGCCAGTCTCCGAACATCACCTTTTCGGTTTCATCCGGCCGATTCCAATAACCGCGCATCACCTGCGGACCGAACACGCAGATCTCTCCGACGCCGTTCACCGGCACCTCGGTACCGGCATCGTCGCGGATTGAAATGTCGGTCGAGGGAACGGGCAGGCCGATGGAGCCATTGAAATCCAAGCCCACCGGATTGGCGGTGGCGACCGGCGAGGTCTCGGTCAGCCCCCAGCCTTGAGTCACGACGCAGCCGGTGACTGCCTTCCAGCGCGCGGCGACCACCGCCTGCAGGGCCATACCGCCGGCGAAGGTGCACTGCAGCCCGCTGAAATCCACGGTCTCGAAGCCCGGCGTGTGCAGCAGCGCGTTGAATAGCGTGTTGACGCCGCTGATGAAGTTGAACTTGTACTTCTTGAGCTCGGCAACGAATGCCTTGAAATCGCGAGGATTGGTGATCAAGACGTTCTGGGCGCCGAGTGACAGGAAGGCCAGGCAATTGCTGGTGAGCGCAAAAATATGATACAGCGGCAGCGCCGTGATGACGACACGCGCCGCTCCTGTCTTGAGCGATGGATTTATCCACGCGGAGGACTGCAGCACATTGGCTACCATGTTGCGGTGGGTGAGAATCGCCGCCTTCGCAACACCCGTGGTGCCCCCGGTATATTGCAGAAAGGCAATGTCGTCGGGACCTATGGGGACTGGTTCGAGTTTGCGTCCGAGGCCGCCGCCCAAGGCGCTCTTGAATGTGGATGCACCAGGCATGCTCCAATTCGGTATCTGTTTGCGCACGTGACGCAGCACAAAATTCACGATGGAACCACGCGGCCAGCCGAGCAAATCACCGATGCGCGTGATCAGCACCCTTTGCAGATTTGTATGCGGCAGGACTTGTTGCAGCACATGCGCAAAATTCTCGACGATGACGATGGCTTTGGCACCGGAATCCGCCAGCTGATGCTCGAGTTCGCGGGCGGTGTACAGCGGGTTGGTATTGACCACCACCATGCCCGCGCGCAGCACGCCGAACAGTGCGATCGGGTACTGCAGGATATTCGGCATCATCAGAGCGACCCGGTCACCCTTGACCAATCCGGATTTGTGCTGCAACCATGCCGCGAACGCCCGGCTGAGTTCGTCGAGCTGCGCATAGCTTAAGGTCGCACCCATATTGGTGAACGCCGGCGCGTGGCCGTGGACGGCACAGGCCTCGTCGAAAATATCCCGCAGCGAGGCATAGCTGTCGGGGTCAATGTCCGCCGGCACCCCGGGTGGGTATTGATTCAGCCAATTTCGATCCAAGCGGGTACCCTTCTTAGGCGCTGCGCGCCGAAATTAACGGGGTCGAGGCGACCCCGCCCGATAGTGCTCGCTTCGCGAGCAAGAAGACAGATTCTAGGTTGGGGTGTATAGCATCCGTCAATCGCGCCAGCAATGAGGAGCGGGGGTAAACTTGCATCGATGAAAGGCTCTCCGGACGCGCTTGAGGCGCAAATCATTCGCTCATGGAACACCAATGCCAGTCCGTGGGCGAGGGCCATTCAAGCAGCGAGCATTCACAGCCGCAAGCTGGTGACCGACAAGGCAATCGTCGACGCCGTCTTGGGCGTGCGCCCGCTCCGCGTTTTCGACATAGGCTGTGGCGAGGGCTGGTTGGCGAGAGCCCTAAATGTTTACGGCATCAAGGTTACCGGGATCGATGCCGTGCCCGCGCTGATCGCGGCAGCTGCGCACCACGGCGGCGGGCAGTTTCAAGTGGGGGACTACGGCGCCGTCGCGGAGCGTCAATTGCAGTGCGGTCCGTTCGATGCCGCCGTGTGCAATTTTTCTCTATTGGGAAAGGAGTCGGTGGAGTCGTTACTCGGCGCAATCCCCGGCTACGTCGGCGCCGGACACCTGATTGTTCAAACACTGCATCCGGTTGCGGCCTGCGGCAGACATCCCTACCGGGACGGCTGGCGCGCCGGGAGTTGGTCGGGCTTCGGTGCGGAATTCAGCGATCCCGCGCCGTGGTATTTCCGCACTCTCGAGAGCTGGGTGTCAATGCTTCGGCGCAACGGATTGGAATTGCTCGAGTGCCGCGAACCCACGGCGCCGGAATCGAACGCGCCGGCCTCCGTCATTTTCATATGCAAGACTCGCCTCCCTATAGCAGACTGACCGCATGGAGCTCACTCAATGAGACTTTGGCGATTGTTGGTCGTCGGCGCATATCTCGGTTTGACCGGCTGTGTCATAGGCTACGGCCCTTGCCTGTTCCAGCAGCCGGTCAAGAACACGCTGACCGGACACGTGCACTTTCGCGATTTCCCCGCCGCCGACGGCTTGGACAATGTACCCGTGTTGTCGCTGGATCGAACTGCCTACGTCTATGCGCCGGCTCAAAGCCTGCATTGCCTGCCCGCGAATGACCTGCAATTGGTCGGCGTCGCGGAATTTCCGCAGAATGTCATAGAGAATTCGCATGTCACCGTGGACGGCAAGCTGTTTCCGGCAGGGTCGCCCCGCCAGCACACGCCCTTTCTGATGAACGTAACCACCATATTACCGATTCCAACGGGCGCAGCGAGGTGAAGCTGGGATTCGCGCGGAAGAGGGCTACAATTCAACGTCCAGCTCTATCAAAACCAGGGAGTGAAGTTTCATGAAAAAAACATACCATTTAGCTCTGATTGCGGCGCCGATGATGGTGTTCGCGTTGTCGCTGCCCGCTTGGGCCGACGAGTCGACCGCTGCCACCGCCTGCAAGGACGGCACGACTTCCACGACCACCGGGCGCGGCGCATGCAGCGGCCACGGCGGCGTACAGAAGGCCGCGAAGAGCAGTCCGGCAGCTGCCGCAGCTCCTGCGGCTGAGGCTGCCCCGGCCGCCGCTGCCGCACCGGCAGCCGCCAAGGCTGCAACAGCGTCGAAGTCAGCGCCCACCGCGACCGCCAGCAATACCGATCCCAGCGGTGCCACCGCGAAGTGCAAGGACGGCACCTATTCGAGGTCGAAGCACCATTCGGGCACTTGCTCGAAGCATGGCGGTGTCGCGGAGTGGCTGACGGCTCAATAGCCGCCCACGGCAACGCAGGCGCCTCACGGGAATGTGCCTGGCAGGGCCGCGCCTAGTGGTGCAGCAACGGCTTCAACGACGGCCAGACATTGTCCAAGAGCTTGGGCTGGCCGAGGTCATTGGGGTGAATTCCATCGGCTTGTATGAGAGCCGGAGCTAGGGCGATGTCATTGAGCAGGAAAGGCACCAGCGGCAGATTTTTCGTACGTGCCAGCTCGGTGTAGCTCGAGCGGAACTGTTCCGTGAATTCTGGGCCGTAGTTGGGCGGCATGCGCATCCCCAGCAGCAGCACCTGGGCGCCCGCCGCCACCGACAGGTCGACCATGTGCAGCAGATTGGCGCGCATTTGTGCGACCGGCAGGGCGCGCAATCCGTCGTTGCCGCCCAACTCCAAAATCACAATTTTAGGTTGATGCAAGGTCAGTGCCCGTGGCAAGCGCGCAAGCCCGCCCGCGGTCGTTTCGCCACTGACGCTGGCGTTGACGACTTGGTAACCGTACTCTTGGGTCTTGAGCCTCGTCTGCAGCAACGCCACCCAGCCCTGTTCTACGCGCGCCAGCCCGTAGCCGGCACTGATGCTATCGCCGAACACGAGAATCACCGGTGCTTCGGCAGGCGCGGCGCCGTTGGCCGAAACGGCTGCAACCACCAACAGTAATAGGACGAAAAGCCGCTTCACAGGCGCTCCTCAATGCAAGATCAAATAGTTCTCGAAGCAACGAATGTATCTAAGACCGTCGCCAGTCCCGAGGGCCAGCTCACCATTCTCGCCGATGTGAGCCTCAGTGTGCGAACCGGCGAGACCTTGGCCATTGTCGGCGCTTCCGGTGCCGGCAAATCCACACTGTTGGCCTTGTTGGCCGGCCTGGATTCCCCGAGCACCGGTCGGGTGTCGATCGCCGGCGTCGATTTGACCGCACTGGACGAAGATGGCCGCGCCGCGATTCGCGGCAAGCATGTCGGTTTCGTGTTTCAGTCGTTTCATTTGATTCCGTCGCTCACGGCTGTTGAAAACGTCATGCTGCCGCTGGAATTAGGCGGCCGCCGCGACGCGCGCCAAGTGGCGCTCGCCGCGCTGGCGCAGGTGGGTCTGACGCCGCGCCAGGCCCATTATCCGAAGCAGTTGTCGGGCGGTGAGCAGCAGCGTGTGGCGATCGCACGCGCCTTCGTCACCCACCCTGCCGTTCTGTTTGCCGACGAACCCACAGGCAATTTGGATACCGCGACCGGGCAGCGCATCACGGATCTGCTGTTCGACCTCAATCGCAGCACCGGCAGCACCTTGGTGCTGGTCACTCATGACCGGACGTTGGCGGCGCGCTGTAATCGAATATTGGAACTTGACGCCGGTCATACGGTGAATTGATGCAAATTCTGCGCTTCTCGCTGCGTAATCTATGGCGGGACCTCAAATCCGGCGAGCTCTCGGTGTTGTTATTGGCGCTGACGGTGGCGGTGCTGTCGCTGACGGCGGTGGGCTTTTTCACCAGCCGCATCACACAGGGAGTGCGGGCGCAGGCGGCCGAAGTACTGGCCGCCGATTTGCGTCTGGAATCTCCCAATCCAATTCCGGCGCACTACTTCGCGGACTCCCATGCCAGATCTTTGCGAAGCGCGGAAATTCTGTCCTTTCCCACGGCGATGTTCAGCGGCGATGAGAGTCAATTGGCGGCCCTCAATGCGGTCACCGCCGGCTACCCGCTGCGCGGGCATATACGCATCGCGGACGCACCGTTCGGCGTCGCTCGCGCCACTGATCGCATTCCGGGCCGCGGCGAAGTCTGGATAGACGCGCGCATCATCGCGCAGCTAAAAATAGCGCTCGGGTCCAGCTTGCGAATCGGCGCGGGTTCATTTCGAGTGACTCAGGTGCTCGACTATCGGCCCGATCAGGGTACTGGCTTCGTCAACCTTGCTCCGGCTGCCCTTCTCAACTACGAGGATGTCGAGTCGACCCAGCTGATACAGCCGGGCAGCCGCGTCACCTACGCCGCACTGTTCGTGGGCCCCGCGGCCGAAATCGCTGCGTTCCGCGAATACCTGATATCGAACAAGGCTGCGGGGGAACGTTTGCGTGAGGTGGATGAATCGAGCCGTCAGCTCAATTCCGCGATCGATCACGCCAGCCGGTTTCTCAACCTCGCCAGCCTCGCCTCGGTGCTGCTCGCCGCAGTGGCTGTGGCCATGGGCGCGCGGCGCTACGCGACGCGGCATATCGATACCGTGGCATTGATGAAATGCATGGGCGCATCGCAAGCCTTTGTGCTGGCCATCTCAGTGATTGAATTGACACTGTTGGCAGTGTTCGCGGTGGCGATCGGAGCGTCGCTGGGCTACCTCGCACAATCGGGGCTGGCATGGCTGCTGCGGGGTCTGATTCGTACCGACTTGCCCGCGGCGTCACTGGCGCCGCTGCCCATTGCGCTGGTCACCGTTCTCGCCATGCTCATAGGCTTCGCCCTGCCTCCGCTGCTGCAATTGAAAAGCACACCGCCCGCGCGGGTGCTGCGCAAGAGCGTGAGCGCGCCGCCGTTACGTTACGGCTTGAGCTACTTGCTGGCGCTCGCTGCGCTGTTCACGATTCTCTGGAGCCTGGTGCGTGACGCCGAGTTGGTGCTCTCCGTCCTGGCCGGCGTCCTGGGAGTCGGCCTGGTGTTGACGCTGGCCGGCTACGGGCTGGTGCGGCTCACCGGCCGCTTGCGCGGCGGAGTCGGCGTTGCCTGGCGCTACGGGCTCGCCAATGTGTCACGCCGCGGCGGCGACAGCGTGCTGCAAATCGTCGCCTTCGGCTTGGGGCTGATGCTGCTGCTGCTGTTGGCGGTGGTGCGCGGTGATCTGCTGGCCGACTGGCGGCATAGCCTGCCTGCCGACGTGCCGAACAATTTTCTGATCAATATCCGGCCGGAGGAGCGCGAGTCCCTGCATGCATTTCTGCGCTCACGCGGTTTGGGACAGCCGCAGATGTTCCCCATGATCCGGGCGCGCATAACGGCGATCAATTCGCGGCCCAGTGAATCCTTGAAGTTCAAAGGCGAATCCGGCCGTGGCTTCTTGGAAAGGGAGCAAAACCTGACTTGGTCGGCCGCGCTGATGGACGACAATCAATTAATCGCCGGGAATTGGTGGACAGCCGCCGACTCGGGCAAACCCTTGGTGTCCATATCTTCCGAATACCAAGAAGCCTTGCAGCTGCAACTCGGAGACAAGCTCAGCTTCGATATAGCCGGGGAAACTTTGACCGTAGAGGTGGCCAGCATTCGCAAGATACGCTGGGACAGTTTCAGGCCGAATTTCTTTCTGGTGTTTCCGCCGGGTTTGCTCGATGGTACGGCTGGCACATACATGACCAGCGTGTTTCTGACAGCCGCGCAGCGGCCCGCGCTCGCCGATCTGGTGCGGCAGTTCCCGACGGTTTCGGTGTTCGATGTCGACGCCATTCTCAAGCAAATTCGCGACATCATGGATCGGGCCTCGTTGGCCGTGCAGTATGTTTTCTTATTTACGCTGGTGGCGGGCATCGTGGTACTGCTGGCCGCCGTGCAATCCACGCGCGACGAGCGCCGTTATGAAAGCGCCATGCTGCGTACCTTGGGCGCAAGCCGCGGTACCGTGCTGCAGGGCGTGGCTGCGGAATTCTCCGCGCTGGGGTTTCTCTCAGGCACGTTGGCGGCCTTTGGTGCGACGACGATCGGCTGGGTGCTGGCGCAGCGTCTGTTTTCGCTGCACTACACGCTCGATCCCTGGGTGTGGGTGGTGGGATTGGTGTGCGGCACCGCGCTGGTCGGATTGAGCGGCACCTTGGCGACGCGTCGCGTGGTCAATACACCGCCCATCGAGACTCTGCGCGACGAGTGAGCGTGACGTCGTCGCTCTGCGCGCAGCGGCGGCGCTCAACGCGCGTCGCTCAACGCACGTCGAGAATTAACCAGGCCATCGGAATAGGACTGCCGCGAAACGGCAGCGCTTCAATTCGCACATTGTAGATGCCGGCTGCCAGGCCCGTGGAATTGAGCGTCATGCGCAATTCGCCGTTCGAATCCTTGAACAGATTGTTCAGTATCAGCGCGCGGCCTTGATCCTTCTTGTCGACTAACATGCGGAATTGCGCCAGCTTGTTGGTGTAATTGAGATCGAGATGCACGTCCATGAGCTGTGGGGTGGTGCGGTTCAGTACGATCCGCGCCTTATCGATGCCCGGAGCGCGGTCCGGCGCTATCAGCACCTGCGTTTCCGTGGCAGGCTGTACCAACGAACCCTGGATATTTGACGCGCGCGCATCCTCGAGCTGGCCACGCAGCAATACGTACTTTCCCAGCACCGCCCAGAATGCGAGCAGACACAGCACGCTGACGGCAACCAACCCGATCAGCACATAGATGTGCTTCCACCATGGCGGCTTCGGCTCGCCCAGATCCTGCGGTTGTCCGCTGGCTTCGAGCAGCTTGAGGCTGGTATGTGCACGTTCGGACAATTTCAGTTCGTTGAGATACTCGGGATTCTCGCGGCACCAGTTCTCGAGATCGCGCGCCCCCTTGAACGGCAGCTTGCCCTCCAGATAACGCTCCACGAGCTTGTGATCTTCGATGAACTTTCGATCGAACCGAGGCGACGGCGCGGTCGGCGGATTCAGCCGTGAAATAGTGCGGGCGTTCATACTCAAGCGTTCCTCTCATGCATAATGACCGGTCCGACGCGCGGAATATGTGAAATAATCGGCAAATGATCAGCGCAAATCCGGCTTAGTTAAGCGCCGGCCGAGAACTCCGTCACGATTTGTCGCTTTTGTGCGGGGCTATTCCCGGATGATCAAGCGGGCGAGCCTAGCTTAAGTCTTGCTCGTCATGACGCGATCCACGACGTCGCATACTGCCGCAATGGCGGCGGCGCGCGTGCTGGACTTGCGCCAGACAGCGCCGACCGTGCGCGATGGTGCCGGTTTGGCGAAGTGCCGTACCGTCAGGCCGCGCTGCGAGCCGCACGGTGATTCGACTGCGAGTTCCGGCAACAAGGTGATCCCCAAACCCGCCACCACCATTTGACGCAGCGTCTCGAGACTGGTCGCGCGGAAGTCCTCGTGTTCGCGGACATCGACACGGCTGCAAACTTCCAAGGCTTGGTCTCGCAAGCAGTGGCCGTCTTCCAGCAGCAACAAAGTCTGGCCCTTGAGGTCCTGGACTTTGATGCTGGACTTGGCGGCAAGTGGATGATTGTTGGGAAGTGCGACGGTAAAGTCCTCGTCGTAGAGCTTGCGCGACTCCACGCCGTCCTGCTCCGTGGGCAGGGCCAAGATCCCTACATCGATCTCGCCGTCGCGCAGCCGTTTCAACAGCGGTTCCGTTTGGTACTCGTACAGCATGAGACTCAAATTGGGCAGCGTCTTGCGCAGCTTGGGCATGACTCGCGGCAACAGATACGGACCGATGGTGGGTATCAGCGCAAGTTTCAGTTTGCCGGCGAAGGGATCCGTGTGGTGGCGCGCGAGGGCGACGATTTCCTCGCTCTCATTCAGCATGCGGCGCGCGCGAACCACGACCTGCTTGCCGACATCCGTGAGCTGCACATTCTTCGGCTGGCGCTCCACCAGCTTGACTCCGAGATAATCCTCGAGTTTTTTGAGCTGCGCCGACAGGGTGGGCTGGCTCACAAAGGTGCGTTCGGCCGCTTTGCCGAAATGGCCGGTGTCGGCGAGTGCCACCAAGTACTTGAGATCCTTGAGATTCATTAATAGACGCACCCTATCAAAACGATAATTATTATACAATTCTTTAATGGGCGAGCGGCTGCTAGCATCCTCAGCTGTGTAAAAAGTCGTTCAAAGGATCAATTCCATGTCTCTGATCAATACTGAAATCAAGCCCTTTAAGGCCACTGCTTATCACAACGGCAAATTCGTCCCGGTGACGAACGATACTTTGAAGGGCAAGTGGTCTGTGGTGGTGTTCTACCCCGCGGATTTCACCTTTGTTTGCCCGACGGAACTAGGCGATCTGGCCGACAACTATGCCGAATTCAAGAAGCTGGGGGTCGAAATCTATGGTGTGTCCACCGACACGCATTTCGCGCACAAGGCCTGGCATGACACCTCCGATACCATCAAGAAAGTTCAATATCCTCTGGTGGGCGATCCGACCGCGGCGCTCGCGCGTAACTTCCAAGTACTGATCGAGGAAGAAGGCCTGGCGCTGCGCGGCACCTTTGTCATCAATCCGGAAGGCCAGATCAAGATCATGGAGGTGCACGATAACGGAATCGGCCGCGATGCAAAGGAACTGCTGCGCAAGGTGAGAGCAGCGCAGTACGTGGCCTCGCATCCGGGCGAGGTGTGCCCGGCCAAGTGGACTCCGGGCGCCGAGACTTTGTCGCCGTCGTTGGATCTGGTCGGAAAGATCTGATGATGGGGACCGATGGTCGATAGAGGAACGGCAGACGAGTCTCGAACAAGGTGTCGAGGCTCGTCTGCTCCGCGAAGGCATTTACCTGGATGAAATCATGCTCGATAGCAATCTGAAAGCACAATTGAAGGGTTACCTGCAGCGGATCTCGCAACCGGTGGAAATTCTTGCTGCGGCCGATGACGGCGAAAAGTCTCGAGAAATGCTTGAGCTGTTGGCCGACGTGGCTGCGGCGTCCGATCTGATCAAGGTGCAAGTGCATCGCAACCCTACCGCTGTGACTCCCATGGATGCGCCACTGCAGCCCTCGTTCGCGCTGCGGCGCTCCGGTGAGGATCCTCGGGTGCGTTTCGCGGGGCTGCCCATGGGCCATGAATTTACCTCGCTGGTGCTGGCTTTGTTACAGACCGGCGGCTATGCGCCGAAAGTCGATGCGGCCGTCATCGAGCAGATACGCAAACTGGACGGCGACTACCACTTTGAGACTTTCGTTTCGCTCACCTGCCAGAGCTGCCCGGATGTGGTGCAGGCGTTGAACGTAATGGCGGTGCTGAATCCCAGGATTCGCCACACCATGATCGATGGCGCGCTGTTTCAGGACGAGGTGGATCGCCGGCAGGTGATGGCGGTGCCCGCGGTATTCATGAATGGCCGGCCGTTCGGGCAGGGCCGCATGGAATTGGTGGAAATACTCGCAAAACTGGATGCGGGTTCGGCGGCACGCGAGGCCGTTAGCCTGAGCGCGAAGGCGCCCTTCGATGTGTTGGTGGTCGGGGGCGGCCCCGCGGGCGCCGCCGCGGCCATTTATGCGGCGCGCAAGGGAATTCGCACCGGCATTGCAGCCGAGCGGCTCGGCGGGCAGTTGTTGGACACCGTGGGCATAGAGAACTTCATTTCCATCAAAGAGACCCAAGGCCATGCATTGGCCACCGGCCTCGAGCAGCACGTGACTACCTACGATGTGGACGTGATGAATCTGCAGCGAGCCAACGCTCTGCTTCCGGGCGATCTCATCGAAGTGAATTTGGAAAGCGGAGGCGTGCTAAAGGCGCGCTCGGTGATCATTGCGACCGGCGCGCGTTGGCGTGAAATCAACGTGCCGGGCGAGCGCGAATATCGCAATCGCGGCGTCGCCTATTGTCCGCACTGCGACGGGCCGCTGTTCAAGGGCAAGCGCGTCGCGGTGGTCGGCGGTGGAAACTCCGGGGTTGAGGCGGCGATCGATCTGGCCGGACTCGTCAGCCACGTCGCGCTGCTCGAGTTCGATGCCGCGCTGCGCGCAGACGCGGTTCTGGTACGTAAACTGCAAAGCCTGCCCAACGTGACCATATACACGGGGGCTCAAACCACCGAAGTGACCGGCGACGGCGAGCGGGTCACGGGACTTGTCTACAAGGATAGGCTGAGCGGCGCACTCAACACCCTGGAACTCGCCGGTGTGTTCGTGCAGATCGGCCTGGTACCGAACACCGACTGGTTGAAAGGCACGATCAAGCTCTCGGCGCGCGGCGAAATCGAAGTGGATGCCCGTGGCCAAACATCGGTCCC
>JANYIY010000334.1 GCA_025358615.1 Gammaproteobacteria bacterium
GCGGCGTTCGTCGCCGCAGCCTCGCGAATAATACGTAGTGGCTGTCAACGCCGGCGCGTGCGGCGCCTCATTGAGTGCGCTCAAGACAATTGAGGAGTCGAGGCCACCGGAGAGCTTGACCAGGATGGTGTCGTGAGCTGAGGAGCTTGCACTGACGCTGTACTGCACAGCGTCGTGAATTGCGCGTGTCGCCGCGCCAAAGTCGTCGAGCGAGGAGTCGCCCAACAATTGGCGCGGATCCCAATAGACATGGCGTGTAAATCGTTCAGGCGAACATTCGATGCATTCGCCGCTCTCTACAGTGCCGATCTGATCGATGGCGGTCTCATTCGACAGGTAATCATAGCCGACGACTTGCGCAGTGATGCTGTCCCAGTTGATCGACAGTGGCGCGTCGATGAGAGCCATGCAGTCCTCGACATGAGAAAAGAACACATTCAGAGTGCCCTCTTGCAGATGGTGGCAGGCCAGCGTGGACGCCGCGCTGCGCATGACCATCGCAGAATGCGTTTCGGGATGGCGAATCGCTGCGACATAGTGTCCCCAATAGTTGCCTATGAGCGCTCGGCCTTTGCTATCGACAATGCGTTCCGACTCATCTCTTGAGATAAAGCGGACGGAGAGCGATGAGCCGGCTCGCGAGACGGTGGGCGACAGATATAAGGATCCGAATATGACGCCGTGGTCGATGTGCAGCAGGATCGGGGGTTCCCGAGAGAACCGGTGGTGAATGTAGGCGGCGTAGAAGCCCGGTAGATTGAGAGCGTGGTGCCAGTCCGCAGGCGACGCGTGGGCTCGCCGGTGGATGCGGGTCAGGGACTCGCAGTCGGCAGCGCTCTGCGGATTTGCAATGGCAATGAGGTAGCGGAACATGGGTGCATCAAGCGCGGCCGCCAACGCCAAACAAAGGGTGGAATTCCTGCACGTGTTCGGCCGTATCGTTCAAGACCATGTCGCCGGCCTGGACCCAGGCATGTGCGAGGAAGGGTTTGGAGGCAACGCCGATAACGAAGGTGCATGGCACCTTGCGCAGGGTCAGGAATACGCTCAGCACCAGCGAGTCGAACAGGCATCGGTCGTGCGCAGTATAGAACCAGATCCGCAGTCGCCGAAACGACGACATCAGTGTTGGTAAGGTGTGCAGATTGGCCGTATTTGAATCGATGAGATGTTGTCGACCGTCGAGCCATCCCAGGACAGGCAAGATCCTATTTCGACGGCCACTGAATAGAACGCGCAACAACGCCTTTATAAACGCAAACAATTGATCCAAGGGCATCGATCCAAGAGCGGTTGGACATCCCGTCGTCGAAATCGAAGTCAGGGGTATCGCTGGGGAGGGTCGGCTAGTCCGAGGCTCGAGTGAGGTAAGGATCCCGCGGGCCAATAAGTCCTCGATAAAAGTGCTCGCGCTCTCGGTGTCGGTATGGGTGCCGTTGTCGCTGGGTCCGGACGACGGCCAATTCGCCACCCTGGACTTGAGGTGCTGGAGTGCGTCGTCGTCGAATCCCAAGTAGTTGCCGGTGCGAAGGTCCAAGAGAATTGCACCCTCGTTGAATTCAGCGCAGTGAGTGTGGGCGCTGAGGTAGTACATGGGCGTTGAGTAAGGATGGCCGGCTTGCATTCGGCAAGCCGGCCGTTCTCGCCTTAGCCGAAGAGCCTGGTTCCCATTTCGTCGGCACCTCCAAAGACGATGGTATGTCTAGTCACGTCCGATACCTTACCGAGTTCGATAATCATAAATATCTCCTTCTCGCCAGTTAGAACACTTGCCATTGCTTCCGGAAGCGGCTCTACGTTGCGACTACCGTGCCGACATTGTCAACGAAGCATGGGCGACACTTTGGGTATCGTCGTGTGCGCAAAAGTCGCCCAAGAAATGAAACTTGGAGGAAACGAGGGAAACGAGCACTAGTTTGAAGACGCACAGGAAAATCTTGTTGCGCTAGCCTATGAGTGCGGTACATTTGTCAACGTATCGACCCTATGGATGGGGGACTTATGCCGAAGTTTCGACTTCCGCCGCTCAATTCGCTTCGTGCCTTCGAGGCGGCAGCCAGATGGCAGAGCGTCAAGACAGCCGCCGTTGAACTGCACGTGGGTCGCGCGTCGGTGAGCCGGCATATTCAAAAGCTGGAACTGTATGTCGGCCGAAAGCTGTTCAATCGGCATCCTCGGCACGTCGTTTTGACGGATGCCGGGGAGATCTTGCTGGCCGCGGTAGCGACGGGGTTCTCACACATTCATCGCGCCTTCATGCTGTTGCGCGGCAATCAATATTCGGACCGGTTGGTGATCTCGGTGGACCCGGATTTTGCCGCCCTGTGGCTGGCGCCGCGCCTGGGTGAGTTCTACGCGGTCGTACCGCATACGTTGTTGGAGATCCGGTCGGAGAAGACGGGTCTTTCGGCGCTGGATCCGGAAGTCAGCTGCGCAATCCAGTACGGCCAAGTCGGCGCTGCGCGCAAGAACGTTGAGCTGTTGTTCAGGTCGCGGCTGTTTCCGGTGTGCAGCCCAGAGTTGATGCGTAGTGCCCCGCTTACCGCGCCGGCCGATCTGCGTGGGCGCGTGCTGATTTTTGATAGGTCGTCCCAGGAATGGGAGGAATATCTGCATACCTATGCGCCGGATGTCGAAGTCAACATGCGTGAGGGAATCTTATTCAACGGGACGGCGCTGTGCATGGACACGGCGGTGCGGGGTCAAGGTGTGGCGATGGGCGATGATTGCCTGGCGGGTAGAGATCTTGCGGAAGGGAGGCTCGTGAAGCCGTTCAAGTCATTTGTGCTGTCGCGAAATGCCTACTATTGGGTGGTTCCCCGAGGATCGCCGGCGCATCCATCGGTGAAAGCTCTTCGGGCGTGGCTGGTGAAGAGCGTACGTGCCGCCCGATGAGTGACATTTTTGTACACGAACTGGCCCAAAATGTAGGTTGAACATCTGGCTCTGATTGCGCAGGCTTCGCGCTAGACTGAAAACTTGTAGAAGGAGCGACCCTCATGGAGGGGACTGTCGTGAATTTGGAGGAAGGGGCTGGGCCGGGCGCGTCGCTGGATTTCAACGACGTCGATGGGAGTTGTGATCGGCGCGGAGCGATGGCGGCGCTCGATGTCTTCAATGCCCACTTGGCATCTCGGCCATTGACTGCCGCGGAATTGACGCTGTTCCTTGCAAGCATGGCGTCCTTCAATCGGCACACGATAGGCGGCATCGCGATTTTAGCGGGGCGGCTGTCGGACGAGATCCTGCCGTTGCTGCCGACGAAGGGACACGAGATCGGCGCGTATGTTTTGGACGCCGCGATCGACGAGTACGGCTTGCGCGAGAGCGTAACCCATGTCGAGCTCGCGCGGAGTTTCGCCGCGTACCTGGGGATCTCGGCGCCGGAGGTGGAGGCACGGAGCAATGCGTGCGCGTCGGCGGTGGCGCTGGGAGATGCGCTGCACACATGGTATCGCCAGGAGCCGGTGGCCTTTGCGTTGGGCGTGCATGCGGCGTCGGAGGCAACGAGCGTGAAAGAATTCATGGCGTGGCACGATGTGTTTCTGAAATTTCCGCAGTATCGGTTCTCACGAGATACACCGCAGTTCGAGTACTTACGTGCCCACTTTGTGCATGAGCCGGATCACATCCACCATACCAAGACCTGCGTTAGCCGATATCTGGATGTGTTGCCGGGACATGGTGCATTGCTGAGGGAGGGGGCCGAGAGGTACCTGGATCTCTATCAGGAAATGTTCTATGAGCTGGACACGTTGATCTTCAAGTAGCCGGCGTCTCGCAATGGACACGGTCTTAGGACTGGGAAAGACGGCAAGCCCGCCAACCGCGGCTTCCGCGATGGCGCAGAGCGGCAGTCGCGTCCGGTTCGTCATTAGGTCGACGCATGATCCGCTCGTGGAAGACGGTCCGAATGTCATTCGAAACCTAAGCCTTTCGCCAAAGAAGATATCGGCCGTATACGTCTACGATCGGCTGGGCAGTCAGCTGTTCGAATGCCAATGTCAGACACCGGAGTACTACCTGCGACGGGCAGAGGCGGTGCTGCTCAAGGCCTATGCGGGCGACATTGTGGAACTGTGCGGGGTGTTGCCCATTGTCGAGCTGGGAGCGGGTACGGCGGAGAAGACACGTATCGTGCTCGCGGAATACGCGAAGCGTGGCGTGCGCTGCGACTACTTTCCTATCGATGTGGATGTAGAGACACTCACGGCGGCAGCATATCGGCTGGCGCAGGAGTATCCGCAGCTGTTCGTGCACTGCCTTGGCGGGACCTATGAGGAGTGCTTGGCGGCGCTGCCGAGGGACGGGCAGAAGCGGTTGTTCCTGTTTCTCGGCAGTTCGCTGGGGAACATGGAATGGTCCGAGATGGATGCGCTGCTGAGGCAGATTTTTCGGCATAGCGCGCCGGGCGACTATCTATTGGTGGGCGCGGATTTGGATAAAGATCCGGCAGTCATCAATCGGGCCTACAACGATGCGGCGGGCTTCGGCCCGCGCTCGACGCTCAATATGCTGATGCACCTGAACTGGCGGTATGGCGGCAATTTTGCCATGGACCAGTTCGCCTACCAATCGGCCTACGACGCGGTCGCGCGGCGCAATGAGGTGCGTATTGAAAGCCTCATTGCGCAAACCGTAACCTTGCGCGCGCTGGGATCGTCCATCTCCTTCGGCCGATCGGAATTGATCGACGCCGAAGTGATGTGGAAATTCGACCCGATCGAGCTCACGCAACTCTTGGAAAAGGCAGGCTTCTCCTGGGTGCAGGAGTGGATCGAGCCAGTCTATCGGTACGGGATATTTCTACTGCGGCGTCAGTGAGATGCGCGCCGGTTCAGCACGGTAGACGCCGAGGAGCACCGCTTCGCGCACTTTGTTGCGCAGCAGGCGCTTCTGCAGGTTGAGAGAATCCAGCCGGTTGATGGACTGTTTCAACAGATCGCGTGCGAGCCCGGCCACATCAGGATAGTAGGGGGCAGTCGCCGGATCGGTCTCGTGCTCCATGGAGATTGCCAGGCAGCCGAGTAGGGATTCGGCCTTCGACAAACTGCCACGTTCCTCTTCGATCGCTTCATGCAAGGCTTCGGGAACGGGCACACCGTAGGGATAGCCGTCGGAAACGGAATGGTGCTCGGAGGAGTTTCGCTTGCGCGGGGTTGAGGAGGTGCGGCGCCTAGTCATGGTGACACCTAAGATGAAAAGAGAAGCAAAAAATAGCATACAGTGGGGTAGCTGTATATATGTACAGGTAGGAAATTTGCAATTATTTAGCGGCGCCGCTGTGGATAGGCGTCGATTTCATCCAGCATTTCCGGGCCGCCGAGGGCCTGCATTTGATTCAAGATCCAGTCGCGCCGCTGCAGCACGTACCTGGATGGCGCCGCCGCGGAAAAGCGCTCCGGGTTCGGCAACACGGCGGCGAGTACGGCGGCATCGCTGCGGCTCAAGCGGCTGGCCGGCTTGTGGAAGAAACGTTGTGAGGCGGCTTCGGCGCCGTAGGTGCCGTAGCCGAATTCGGCGACATTCAAGTAGATTTCAAGAATCCGCCGTTTCGGCCACAGAGCCTCAATCAGCACCGTGAAATAAGCCTCGAGTCCCTTGCGAAAATAACTGCGCCCCGACCACAGGTAGAGGTTCTTGGCGACTTGCTGGCTGATGGTGCTGGCGCCGCGTACCTTGTGGCTGTGCTGATTGAGTGCATAGGCTTTTTCGATGGCTTCGACGTCGAACCCCCAGTGCTCGGGGAATTTTTGATCTTCCGAGGCCACCACGGCGAGCGGCAGGTTAAGCGAGATCCGATCCAGATCCACCCAGCTGTGCCGCGACACATAGTTGGCGTCGCGGCTGAGCCACACCGCGATCTGCGACTCGGCCATGAAGGCGGTGAAGGGGGGATTGATCCAGCGCAGCGACAGCACCGCGAGCACGCTCACGACAATGAAAAGCAAAACGAGCGACATCAGCGCCCGTACCAGCCGGCCAATGATTGATCTATTGCGCGCCACGCGGGCGTTGATCTGACCCGCTCAAGCCTTAGGCGGGGATCTTGCGCACGCTCTTCACGATGACGACGTCGACGGGCACATCATCGAAGCCGCGCTTGCGCCCGGTCTCAACCGCCGCAATCTTGTCGACGACATCCATACCTTCGGTGACACGCGCAAACACGGCATAACCAAAGTTGCCGCGCGAATGATCGAGAGAGTCGTTGTCCTTCAAATTGACAAAGAACTGCGAGGTCGCGCTGTTGATGTCATTGGTGCGCGCCATGGACAGCGTGCCGCGCTTGTTCTTGACGCCATTGTCCGCCTCGTTCTTGACGGGTGGGTGGGTACGCTTCTGCGTCATGTCGTCGGTGAAGCCGCCGCCCTGGATGACGAAGCTTGGAATGACCCGGTGAAAGATCGTGCTGTCGAAGAAGCCGTCTTCGACGTACTTCAGGAAATTGGCTACGGATAGCGGAGCTTCCTTGTCCAATAGTTCAATGGTGAAATCGCCCAGTGTGGTTTCGAAGCGGAGCATGTGCGTTCCTAATGTGGTGAGTGAACTAATCCCAGCGTAACGCGGGGCTTGCCTGAGAAATCGAGATGCGAGCGGACGGCGGTGAACCCATGCCGCTGCAGCAGCTGTGCAACGGCCGGCGCTTGATCGCTGCCGTGTTCCAATAGCAAACGACCGCCTGCATGCAAATGCGCGGCCGCAGCGGCGCCGATTTCCGACAAGGCCTCCATCCCGGTCGGCCCGGGACTCAAGGCGATCGCGGGTTCGGCGGTGAGCCTTTTCAAGGCGGGATCGGCGGCGGCGACGTAGGGTGGATTGGCGACGATGATGTCAAATCGCCTGCCGGCCACGGGCGCGAACCAGGATCCCAAGCGCCAGTCGATGTGCGCTACCCTAAGCTTGCGCGAGTTCTGAATGGCCACCTCGAGGGCCGCAGCGGAAACATCGACGGCGGTGACTACCGCCTGCGGCCTCTCGGAGGCGATGGCGAGTGCGATGGCGCCGCTGCCTGTCCCTAAGTCGAGAACCGAACTCGCCCGGTCGCGGGGCAGGAGATGTAAGGCCAGTTCGACCAGCAGTTCGGTTTCCGGCCGCGGCACGAGCACGTCCGGCGTCATGTTGAGCGCCAGCGACCAGAATTCCCGGATGCCGGTCAAATAGGCGACCGGTGCTCCTGCCACTCTTTGTTCGATCAGCGTGCTGAACGCTTGTTCCCGCTCGCGCGCCACGGCGTCGTTGCCGCGAGCAACCAAGCCGGAGCGCGACAGCCCGAGGGTCTTGGCGAGCAGCAATTCAGCGTCGAGCCGTGGCGATTCGCTGGTGGCCTGAAGCGAGCGCGCGGCGTTTTGCAGGATTTCGGCTACGGTGCTGATGGGGGAGGTGCAAATCATTGAACTATGCCGGCAGCGCTCGTCATTCGACTTGCTGCGCCAGTTC
>JANYIY010000376.1 GCA_025358615.1 Gammaproteobacteria bacterium
CGAGCCCGTGGCCGACGAGATCGCCGAGGATGCCGCCGGCCGTGTTCGGGTAGCGGCCGGCCGCGAAATGCAGCGTCGCGAGCCCCGAGCTGGTGGCGAGCGTCAGCACGAAACCGAGCAGCCGGATCGCCAGGTTGGCGCGCGAGGGCGCCTCGCCGGACGGCCGACGGAACAGCAGCCAGCCGGTGACGCCCAGCATCACGGGGAACAGGTAGGCGGGCCTGCCGAACAGCAGCAGGAAGGCGTCGGCGAGCCAGGCGCCGGCCGGCCCGATCAGGTTCGTGACGCGGCCCGGCTCGCCCGTGTAGGTAAAGCCGGGATCGGCCGGGTCGTAGCTCACGAGTGCACAGAAGAGCACCAGCGCGATCGCTCCGAACACCCACAGCGCCGCTTCCCGCAGGCTGCGCGTGACGACGGCCGTGAGCCTGGGCTCGATCCGGGCGCGCACCTCAGCCGCCGCTTGCGCCATATTTCATCCCACTATGAGGAAGTCGACTTAAGCGCATGATACTACTCGACTACTCCGCAATCCAGCGTCCGGGTCCCGCAGCTGGCCGCGGCGCCGCATATTTCCTACCATGGCCGGACGCGCCGCCCCCGGCGCGCTCCCCTCCCACCGTCACGAGCGCCGCATGCCCGCCATACGCCATATCCCGCTGCTGATCCTCGGCTCCGGCCCCGCCGGCTACTCGGCGGCGGTCTACGCCGCGCGCGCCAACCGCAAGCCAGTGCTGATCACGGGCGTGGAGGTCGGCGGCCAGCTGCTGACGACGACCGAGGTCGACAACTGGCCCGGCGACGTCGAGGGACTGCTCGGGCCGGCGCTGATGGAGCGCATGCGCCGGCACGCCGAGCGCTTCAATACCGAAATCCTGTTCGACCACATCAATCGGGTCGAGTTGCGGCAGCGCCCGTTTCGCCTGGTCGGCGACAACGGCGAATACACCTGCGATGCGCTCATTATCGCTACCGGCGCTTCGGCCAAGTACCTCGGCCTGCCGTCCGAGGAGACATTTCGCGGCAAGGGCGTATCGGCGTGCGCCACCTGCGATGGCTTTTTCTACCGCGGCAAGGCGGTGGCGGTGGTCGGCGGCGGCAACACGGCCGTGGAGGAGGCGCTGTACCTCACCAACATTGCCTCGCATGTGACCCTGGTGCATCGCCGCGACAAGCTGCGCGCGGAGAAGATTCTGCAGGACCGCCTATTTGCGCTCGAAACGGCCGGAAAAGCGTCGATCGTCTGGAATCACGGCATCGACGAGATTCTCGGCGACGAATCCGGCGTTACCGGCGTTCGGTTGCGCGGCGCCGCACCGGCCGCGGCGACGGCCACGCGAACGATCCCGGTTGACGGCGTTTTCATTGCCGTGGGCCATCAGCCGAACACTCAGCTGTTCGACGGTCAATTGGACATGCGCGGCGGCTACATCGTGGTCAAGGGCGGCAGCGACGGTGAGGCCACTGCCACCGGCATCCCAGGCGTGTTTGCCGCCGGCGACGTGGCCGATCACGTCTATCGACAGGCCGTGACCTCAGCGGGCACGGGCTGCATGGCCGCGCTCGACGCCGACAAATATCTGGAACGAGTAGAAGCGGAGCACCACGTCAAACCACGCGCCGCACACGCGTGACCCACGGCAAGGCGCGTTTCCTCGACAGCATTGCGCAGGTAGATGCGGCGAGTTGGAATGCGCTGGCAGGGGCAGGCCAGCCCTTTCTACGCCATGAGTTTCTCCTCGCCATGGAAGAATCCGGCTGCGCCGTGCCCCGCACCGGCTGGGCAGCGCGCCATCTGCTGATCGATAACCCAGCAGGTAAGACGCTTGCCGCCATGCCGCTGTACCGCAAGACGCATTCGCGCGGTGAATTCGTCTTCGATTTCTCCTGGGCCAATGCCTATGCGGAACATGGACTGACGTACTACCCGAAACTGCTGTCCGCCGTGCCCTTCACACCCGTGCGCGGGCCGCGTCTGCTGGTTGGAGCCGATGGCGACCCGGAAAATTTGCGCGGCATGCTCATCAAAGCCGCACTCGACTACGCGCGCAGCGAGCAACTGTCCTCATGGCACGTATTGTTCCCGGCGGATGACGCCGCGCAACGCCTGCAGGCCGCGGGCCTGATCCTGCGGCGCGACTGCCAATTTCATTGGTTCAATCACGGCTACGACTCTTTCGATGCCTTTCTCGCGACATTTACCGCGGAGAAGCGCAAGAAGGCCAAGCGCGAACGGCGCCGAGTCGCCGAGGCCGGCATTGAGTTCGATACCCTGCACGGCGGCGACATGGATGAGGCGCTGTGGGATCAGGTGTATCCCTTCTATGCGGACACCTTCTACCGTCATGGCCACGAGCCCTACTTGAATTTGGACTTCTTCAAGCGCATCGCGGCGTCCATGCCCGACCGGCTGATGCTCAAAGTTGCCCGCGTGGGCCGGACCCGCATCGCGGTGGCCATATTTTTTGTCGGCGAGGATGCGCTGTTCGGCCGCTACTGGGGGGCCGGCGGCAATTATCACAGCCTGCATTTCGAGACCTGCTACTACCAAGGCATCGAATACTGCATCGAGCACAAATTGCAGCGCTTCGAGCCGGGAACTCAGGGCGAACACAAAGTGCCCCGGGGTTTCGTGCCGACCATGATGAGTTCCGCGCACTTTGTCGCCGACCCGAGATTTGCCGCCGCCATCCGCGACTTCGCTGCACGCGAGGCCCGCGGGGTCGACAACTACGCAGCCCAGGTCAACGAGCACGTGCCCTATCATCGTGCAGCGGATGAGGAGTTGCAGCTCTGAGCCGGCTGGTATGGTTGGGCGAACAGGCGGACCCGAGCTGGTTTCCGCCGCTGGAGCAGGCCCTGCACGAGCCGCCCGGGCTGTTGGCGGCCGGTGGCGACTTGAGTCCGGCGCGGCTGCTGGCCGCGTACGAGCGCGGCGTGTTTCCTTGGTATTCCGCGCAGCAACCCATTCTCTGGTGGTCGCCGGACCCGCGCATGGTGTTGTATCCGAAGGAATTCAACCGCTCACGGAGCTTGGCCAAGACGCTGCGCAATGGCCCGTACACGACCCAGGTCGATCATGCCTTTGGCGCCGTCATCCGCGCCTGTGCAGCGCCACGGCGCTCGGGCCCGGATACCTGGCTGAACGGCGACATGATCGCCTCCTACGAGCAGCTACACGAGCTTGGCTTTGGCCATTCGATAGAGACCTACGATTCGGGGCAGCTGGCGGGCGGCTTATACGGCATTCAGCTCGGCCAGGTGTTCTTCGGCGAATCGATGTTCAGCCTGCACCGCGACGCCTCCAAGGTGGCGATGGCGCGCTTGGTCGAAGAGTGCCTTGCGCGCGACATCCAGGTCATCGACTGTCAGGTGGCCAGCGATCACCTGGCCTCGCTGGGCGCCCGCGAGGTCTCGCGCAGCCAGTTTGTGGCGTTATTGAGCCGTTACGCACGGCGTAGCCCCTGCGGCAGCTGGCGTGCGCCGGCCCCGGTGCCCGCGCCGGTGCCCGCGCCGTAAATTGCATTAGCAGGGGGGTTTATGCACAATGCGCGCGGTTTCCCGCATACCACAAGGACGCATGTCAAAAGAAGAGGCTATTCAATTCGAGGGTGAGGTCGTCGAGACCCTGCCCAATACGACGTTTCGCGTCAAACTCAAGACCGGTCACGTCGTCACGGCCCATATTTCCGGCAAGATGCGAAAAAACTACATTCGAATTTTGACCGGGGACCAGGTCACCGTCGAGATGACTCCCTACGACCTGACCAAGGGCCGCATCGTCTACCGCGGTAGATAACCAGCTTGAACCCCTTTGCGGGGTGAACACCTGGAGAGGGGTGTGGAGTCGCTGAGCGCAAACTGAATCCGCCAGTGTGCACTCAGCCATCACCGACCCTTCCCCTTGGGCTCAAACCGCTAAGCGGCTCAACGCTAGTTCTAGTGCGATAAGAGTGCCGGCTCGTCGGTGGCGCGGGTATCCAGCTTCAGTTTCTCGCCGTCTTCGCTCAAGGTGACTTCGACATGGCCGCCGTTGACGAGCTTGCCGAACAATAGTTCTTCGGCGAGCGGCCGCTTGATGAACTCCTGGATGACTCGTGCCATCGGCCGCGCACCCATCTTGGGGTCGTAACCCTTCTTCGCGATCCAGCGCCGTGCCGGTTCGTCCACCGAAATCGATACGCGCTTCTGCTCGAGTTGCGCCTCGGCCTCGACCAATAGCTTGTCGACGACGCGCTCGATCGTGTACTGATCCAGCTCGCCGAACTGAATGACGGCATCCAGGCGATTGCGGAATTCCGGGGAGAACAAGCGCTTAATCGCTTCCATCGCATCGGGTGCCGTATCCGATTGGGTAAAGCCGATGCTCGGCCGGCTCATTTCGAATGCTCCCGCATTGGTGGTCATCACGATGATGACATGGCGGAAATCCGCCTTGCGGCCGTTGTTGTCGGTGAGCGTGCCGTGATCCATGACCTGCAGCAGCAAATTGAAAACTTCCACATTCGCCTTCTCGAT
>JANYIY010000431.1 GCA_025358615.1 Gammaproteobacteria bacterium
AGTTATCTACGGCACCTGGACAAATGTGGCGAAATATTGGGCGCGCACTTGAACACCGTCCATAATCTGTACTTCTATCAGCGATTGATGCGGGAGATTCGGGGCGCGATCGAGGTGGGGCGGTTCGAAGCGTATGCTGCCGAATTCCATGCCTTGAAGGCGATGGGGCGCACGAGTTAAGTTTGCGCCGGGCTCCTGTATACTGCCCGGCTTTGTGTCGTGGCGTCTTCGCATGAATTGGGTGTAACAATGGATTTCTTCATAAATACGGCGAGTGCGCAGGCTGCCGGTGCGGCCGGCGGGCAGAGTGGTCTTTTCAGCATGTTGATGTTCGTGCCGCTGTTGGCCATATTTTACTTCCTCATCATCAGGCCGCAGAACAAACGCGCCAAAGAGCAGCGTGAAATGCTCTCCAAAATCGCCACCGGCGATGAAGTGGCTACCGCCGGCGGCATTCTCGGCAAGGTGACCGAGGTGGGCGAACAGTTCCTGACCGTGGAAATCGCCAACGGCGTCGCGGTCAAGCTTCAGAAATTTCAAGTTGCGCAGGTGCTGCCCAAGGGCACGGTCAAGAGCGCATGATTTCGTATCCGCGCTGGAAGATCGCGCTGGTCGCGATCGTTTTGGCCATAGGGATTTTCCTTGCGGTGCCCAACCTGTTCGGTGAGGAGGATGCGCTGCAGCTGGCGCGTGACCGGGCCGCCGTCATCGACGCCGATCGCACGGCAGTCGAGCAAATCCTCAAGGACAAGGGGGTAACGCCCAGCGGCGTGTTTCTCGAGCAGGGCCGCCTGACCCTGCGGTTCAAGAGCAAGCAGGATCAGTTGAAGGCTCGCGATCTGATCGCGGAAGCGCGCCCGGGACAATTCACAATCGCCCTGTCGAAGTCATCGCGTGTTCCGGAATGGATGCGTAGCGTGGGCTTGAGCCCTTTGAAACTGGGGTTGGATCTGCGTGGCGGCGTGTACCTGGTGTATCAAGTCGACGTACAGGGCGCCGTGAAGCAGCTGCTCGATCGTCACGAGCAGGACTTTCGCGCCTCGTTGCGCAATGCCCGGGTCACCTATCAAGACGTGTTGGTGGACTACCCGACATACCGTGTGCGCGTGCTGTTTCGCGACAGCGACTCGTTCACCAAGGGTAGGGCGGCCATTCTCGCGGATAACCGCAACATGAATTTGAGCGACGTAACCGTTGACGGCGCGCCCGCCTTGCAGCTGGTACTGACGCCGCAGGAAATCAAGGAACGGCAGGACTACGCAGTCCAACAGAACATCGTGATCCTGCGCAACCGCCTCAACAGCCCGGAACTCGCGGTGTCCGAGCCGCAGGTTGCGCGCCAGGGCGTTGACCGCATCGCCATTCAATTGCCCGGACTGCAGAACTCGGCCGAGGTGAAGAAGATTCTCGGCAAGACGGCGACCTTGGAATTTCGCATGGTCGATGAGACCAATAATCCGCTCGAAGCGGTGGGTACGGGTCGGGTGCCCTTGGGTTCCAAGCTGTACTACACCCGCGACAAACAGCCGGTGCTGCTGAAGCGTGAAGTGGTGGTCACCGGCGATCAGCTGACCGATGCCTCGTTCCAACCGAACACCCAGGACGGTGCGGCCGTCTCCGTCAGCCTGGACAGCCGCGGCGCCAACAAAATGCTGGAGAACACTCGACAGAACGTCGGCCATATGATGGCCGTGGTGTTCATCGACCGTTCGCGCGAGAAGAACGCCGCGGGCGTGGTGGTCGACCGCACCACCGAAGAGGTTATCAACCGCGCCACCATTCGCGGCGTGTTCAGCAATAATTTTCAGATCACCGGCGTCAATCCGATCGAAGGTCGGGAACTCGCGCTGCTGCTGCGCGCCGGAGGCTTGGCCGCGCCGCTGTCGGCCGTGGAAGAACGCGCCATCGGGCCCACCCTGGGTGAGAAAAACATCAAGCAGGGCGTGAACGCCATGGTGTTCGGTATGCTGGCCGCGTTCATTTTCATGGCCGTCTACTACAAGGTCTTCGGCCTGATCGCGGACGTGACTCTGGCTGCCAACGTGATTCTGCTGACAGCTTTGTTGTCGATGCTCGGCGCGGCGCTGACTTTGCCGGGAATCGCGGCCGTGGTGCTGACGGTCGGCATGGCCGTTGATGCCAATATCTTGATTTACGAGCGCATTCGCGAAGAATTGCGCATCGGGGTTTCGCCGCGCGCGGCAATTACCGCGGGGTTTGAGCGAGCTTTCTCCGCCATTTTCGACTCCAACGTCACCGCCTTCATCGCGGGCCTGGTGCTGTGGCTGTTCGGCGCCGGCGCGGTACGCGGATTCGCCGTGGTGCTGATGCTCGGCATCTTGACGTCGATGTTCACCGCCGTGATGGGCAGCCGCGCATTGGTACAGATCATTTACGGCGGAAAACGCAAGGTCGACCGATTGTCGATTTAAGGTCCGGCCCTTGCCGCACGGTAAGAGTCCGATCCGAGGTTAATACATGGAATTTTTTCACAAGGTAACCCGCTTCCCGTTCATGAACACCCGCAAGGTGTGGTACGGGCTGTCGGCACTTTTGATCATCACGTCCATCGGCTTGGTGCTGCTGCGCGGACTGAATCTTGGAATCGATTTCACCGGCGGCGTGGTGGTGGAAACCGATTTCCCTCAGGCTCCCAATTTGGAGAGTTTGCGTACAGCCCTGGCGAAAGCCGGAGTGGAGAATGCCCAAGTCCAAGCCTTCGGCAGCTCGCGCGACATCCTGGTGAGATTGCCGCCGGACCCGAACGCCAAGGGCGACCAGATCGGCGCGCATATTTTAGAGGTGTTCGGTGCCGTTGACCCGGGCGTCAAATTGCTGAGCACCGAAGTGGTGGGGCCTCAGGTGGGACAGGAACTGTTCGTCAAAGGCGGCTGGGCACTGTTTGCCACATTGGTGTTGATTCTGATCTACGTCTTATTCCGTTTCACGCCCAAATTGGCCGTGGGCGCCATCCTCGCCGTGCTGCACGACCCGATCTGTGTGATCGGATTCTTCGCCCTTGCCCAAATGACTTTCGATTTGACGGCAATCGCGGCGATTCTCGCGGTAATCGGCTATTCCTTGAACGACACCGTTATCGTTTTCGACCGTATTCGCGAGCGCGCCCGCACCGCCCGCAAGATCAGCATCTCGCAGGTCATCGACGAGTCCATCAATCAGACACTGTCGCGAACCTTGATGACCAAGCTGGTGACCCTACTGGTCGTGCTGGCGCTGCTGTTCTTCGGCGGCGAAACCCTGCATGCGTTTTCCGCGGCCCTGGTCATCGGAATCCTCGCCGGTACCTATTCCTCCATTTATATATCATCGGCGCTGGCGCTGGACTTAGGCTTGAGGACGGATGATTTGCTGGAGCGCAAGCTGACCAAGCCCGAAGAAGTGGACGGCTTGCCCTAGAGGGCTCTACAGTGGCCACCATGGTGGCATTGCTCTCCGACCCGCAGACCTGGTTGTCGTTCCTGACCCTTGCGGTGCTGGAAATAGTCCTCGGCATCGACAACATCATCTTTCTATCGATTCTTGTCGACCGGCTGCCGAGCGGACGGCGCCGCAGCGCGCGATTTCTCGGCCTGTCGTTTGCGATGGTGACGCGCATCGCGCTGCTGTTTTCCATCACTTGGATTGCGACTCTGCGGGCCACGCTGTTCACGGTGTTCGGCAATGAGATTTCCGGCCGCGATCTTATTTTGTTCGGCGGTGGCCTGTTCCTGCTGATCAAGAGTCCGATGGAAATTCGCGACATGCTCACCGGCAAGGAGGAGCACCGCAAGCCGAGTCCGATGAACGGCTTTTGGCTGATCATCCTGCAGATAGGGATCATCGACATCGTATTTTCCTTGGACTCGGTGTTCAC
>JANYIY010000432.1 GCA_025358615.1 Gammaproteobacteria bacterium
TTCGACTTTGTAATTGACCGACATGTCGTAACTCCGGTGCAGCCTCTTTGGATACTAGCACTGTAAGGGCAAAAAACAATCAGCTCTGACTGTTTCTTTACCGGGGCGCTGCCGCTCTGAGACTGGCGCTGATTTCGCGCGGCGTCGGATTTCGTCGCAGCGTGAGGCCGCCGTTGATTTGCAACACCTGGCCGGTCATGAAGCTTTCATCGCCAGCGAGCCACAGCGCGGCGTTCGCGATGTCCTCGGCCGTGCCGATACGGCCGAGGGGATATTCCTTCACGAAGGCTTCTTGCAATCCGGGCAGCGACATTTCATGCGCCGTCATCGGGCTGCCCGTAAGTCCGGGCGCGATGGAATTGACGCGCACGCCCTTGGCGCCGAATTCGTTGGCGAAGCAGCGCACCAATGCGTCGCCTGCAGATTTGGTGGCAATGTAGGCTGCGTGATTGTAGAGCAGGGCGTAGGCGGACGCGGACGACATCTGCACGATCGACCCGCCACCGCCGATGGCCATTTGCGCCACCATGCTCTGCAGAAAAAAATACACGCCCTTGAACTGCAGGGCGCAGAGCTTGTCCAGCTCGTCCTCCGTGACTTCCAGCAACTTGGTCATGGGCGCCCAGCCGGTGCAATTGACCGCGATGTCGAGACGGCCGAAGCGTTCCGCCGCAAAACGGGCCAGAGCCGTGACTTCAGCACGTCGCGTGATGTCGCAGACGAAATGAACTCCGCCTAGCTCCTTTGCAAGCGGCTCGAGCTTAGCGCCGGCTCGGCCCGCGACGACCACCCGCGCGCCCTCGGCGGCGAAGCGTCTCGCAATGGTTTGCCCCATGTTGCCTTCGCCGGCGGCGCCCAAGATTACCGCGACTTTGTCGTTGATGCGTCCCATGTTGGATCCTTGCAATAGATGAATAATTGTTCAATGCCTTCAGGCGCGCAGCCGGCGCAGCGGTTCGGCGCCATCCCAGCCTTGCGCAGCGCGGCGAACGTAGCGGTAGAACTTCTGCAGGTCACCCGCGGGTTCGTAGAGTTCCACCATATGGCCGAGCTCCCGTGAGGTATCGAGCATCGCGAAACTCGTGCCGGTGGCAGTGCACGCATCGAGGGCGATCTGGCGTCCTGCCGCGCGCGCTGCATCGAGGGTGTCGCGCAAATTAGTCACGAAGTGCGCCACGTGATGCACTCCCACTTCATCGCGCGCATACAGATCGCGCAGCACCGACGGCATCTCATCGTGCTGAGTGATGAGTTCGATCATGAGATCGCCTGCCTGACCGTACGCTGAGCTGTGATCGAAAGTCGCCGGTGCGCCGCGATACTGGCATCGCGACAGTGGGATGTGCTCGAACAAGAAGAACGGGCCCCAACCGAAGCTGCTCGCAAAGTCGCGTGCGGCTTGCTCCGGATCGGGCACATGGTAGGCGATCTGGACAGGCTTGAGGGTGCCAAAAAGCACGGCGGGTTTCTTAGAGGCGGCGCAATGGGCGGCTGCCGTCCCAACCCGCGGCGGCCTTGCGAATCTTGGCAAAGAACGCTTCGACCGCAGGGCCGGCCTCGATCAATTCGATCATGCCGCCGGCTTGCTGATCCGTGTTCAGATAGGCGAAGCGCATGCCGTTGGCGGTGGCGCCCCATTGCACGGGCTCTATACCGAGTGGGCGTAGACGGGCGAGATGCTCATCGAGCGATGCCGTCATCACTCCGAGGTGCTGCAGGCCTTCACCGTGACGATCCAGGAATTCCGAGTAAATCGACGCCGCTGAATCGTGTTGTTGAATCAGCTCGATTTGAACCTCGCCCCACTGCGCGATGGCGACCGACATATCGAACTTCAGAGGCGCGCCGCGAAAATAGACGTCTCCATACTGAATGTGCTCGAGCGCATAGAAGGGACCGACGCCCATCTTGGTCGCCCAGTAGTCGACTGCGGCCTCAATATCGCGGACCACGAAGGCGTTCTGAACGATGGGGCCGAAATGCGGCAGGAGCATGGGCGTCGGGCGCAGCGGCGTTACGCCAGCCCCAGCTCCGCGACCAGCGACTGGCGCAGCCGGAACTTCTGAATCTTGCTCGAGGACATCGGCCACTCTTCGACGAAGCGCACCACACGCGGCACCTTGAAGCCCGCCACCTCGCTTTTGCAGAAACTCAGCAGCTCCGCTTCGCTGGCGCTGCTGCCGGGTTTGAGCTCGACGAACGCCGCAGGAACTTCCGCGTACTTGGCGTCGGGAATTCCGACGACCTGGGCGAGTTTCACCGCGGGATGACGGCCGAGCAGGGCTTCGATTTCTGCAGCGGCCACATTCTCTCCGCCGACTTTCAACATATCCTTGTAGCGCCCGTGGAACATGATGCAGCCGTGCTCGTCGAGGGAGCCGATGTCCCCCGTATGAAACCAGCCGTCGCGGTCAATGGCCTGCGCGGTCTTCTCCGGGTCCTTGTGATAGCCCTCGAGCAGACTATAGCCGCGCACCAGAACTTCTCCGTGCTCGCCCGCCGCAACTTGCAGGCCCGAATCCTGCGCGACGATACGCACTTCGAGGCCGGGCAGAGGTTTGCCCAAGCGCGTGATGCGCAGCGACTCGGATTCGTCAGGTGATCCCGTGCATACGGTGCCTGCGGTTTCGGTCATGCCGAAACTGCCTACCTGCAATGCCTGCGGCATGGCTTTCATGATGGATTCCCCGACTTCCGGCGGCTGCACGGCAAAGTTGGAATTCATCAGCTTGATGTGCGACAGATCGGTACGCGCGAAATTCGGGTGATAGATCAAACCCTGCATAATGGTGACGAAACAGGGATAGGTTGCCGTAACCTGGTGACGTTCGAGCATCTCGAGGGCAACCCCGGCGTCGAAAAAGCCCATGGTCAAATAAGTGCCGCCGACATCGAAGATAGCGAGCATGGGCAGCACCGATGCGATGTGGAACATCGGCAACGGCGACCAGAATTTATCCGCGTGAGTCAGGCGATAGCGATGTCGACCCAGCGCGATGGAGTTACGCACTTGCGCCTCATGGGTGATGAGGCAACCCTTGGGGTTGGCGGTGGTACCGGATGTATAGAGCATCAGACCCACGTCGCGCACCCGCACGCAGAGGCGCGCAATGTGCACGGAACGCTCGGGCGAGGTTTGCGCGAGAGCGTCGAACTGAGTTTGCGCCAGAAAGCCCGGTGCGGTGGTGCTGCCCAACAACACCACATTTCGCAGAATCGGTGCGGCGCCTAGTTGCAGCCGCAGCGGGTCGGCCTGCGACTCGATGCCGGGCAGGGCGCTCGACAGACGCTCGACGAAACTCACTTGATCGGCGATGGCGTCGTTGGTGACCAGCGTCGCTATGTCGGCATTTTCGATGACGTAGGCGAGTTCGGACGGCCGGTAACGTGCGTTGATGGGTACAGCCACGGCGCCGCACAAGGCGGCGGCGAAAAAAATCTCGACGAATGCCGGGCAGGTGTGCATCAGAATGCCGACTCGATCGCGCGGCTTCACGCCAAGGGCCTGCAAGCTGCGGGCACGCAGTACGGCGCGCGCGGCGAGTTCACGATAAGTGTATTGTGAGTCGGGGAAGACCAGCGCGGGCCTGTCGGGATACCGATCAGCGGCGCTCAGCAATAGGTCGCCCATGGTGGTGACCGAAA